>JBEKLW010000299.1:0-4324 GCA_050008815.1 Bryobacteraceae bacterium | reverse complement strand
CGAGGCGGCGTTCTCGGGCCGGCTGAGGTCATCCTTCTCGATCTTGCGCGGGTCGCCGAGCAGCCGGGCGGCGAACCGCCGCGCCAGCGTGGCTTTGCCCACGCCCTCGGGGCCGGCTAGCAGGAGGGTTTGAGTGATCCGCTCCGAGGCGATCATCTGCTCGAGCGCTTCCTGAACCGCGCGGTTTCCGAGGAATCCCTCAAACATGGAGTCTGCCGAGCGCGGGTTGGACCGCCTCCCAGACGGCGCGGGCGACGGTCTGGACGTCGGGGTGACCGTCAATGACGCGGAACCGCTTCGGCTCGCGGGCGGCCATCGCGAGGTAAGCCTTGCGCACCTGGTTGTGGAACTCGAGGGCTTGGTCGTCCATCCGCGTCTCCAGGCCGCTGAGCCAGCGGCCTCGCGCCCGTTCCAGGCCGGTCTGAGGATCGATATCGAGGAGCAGGGTGAGGTCCGGCTTCAGGCCGCGGCACACCATGCGGTCCAGCTTCACAACGGCCTCCTGGCCGAGGCCGCGGCCGAAGCCCTGGTAGGCCATGGTCGAATCAGTGAAACGGTCGGTGAGCACCACGGCGCCCCGGGCCAAACCGGGCCAGATCAGCTCCTCGAGGTTCTGCGCGCGCGAGGCGAAGTAGAGCAGCAATTCGGCCACCGACGAGAGCTCCTGGTTGGCCGAATTGAGCAGGATGCGGCGGACCTGGTCGCCAATAGATGTGCCACCCGGCTCGACGGTCTCAATCACACAGTAGCCCCCGGCGCGCAGCCGTTCGGCCAACAGTCGCATCTGCGTGGTCTTTCCGCAGCCATCGCCGCCCTCGAAGCTCGTGAGGAGGCCGCCGCGGCGGGTTGAACGCTTAGTCGTAGACATAATGCAGCACCCTTTTGAGGTCTTCCCAGGCCTCGCGCTTCGCGTCCTGGTTGTAGGGCCGGAGCAGATAGGAGGGATGATAGGTCGCCATGACCGGGATGCCGCGCCACTCGTACCACTTCCCGCGCAGCTTGGTCACGCCCTCCTTGCGGTTGAGGAGCGCGCGCACCGCGGTGGCACCAAGTGCGCAGATGGCCCGGGGGCGAATTGCGGCAAGCTGCCGGAACAGGAACTGGCCGCAGATCTCCATCTCGTCCGGCTCCGGCGCGCGGTTCTCCGGCGGCCGGCACTTGACGATGTTGCAGATGTAGACGTCGCCACGCACCAGCGGTATGCCTTCCTTCTTCGCCGTATTCTCGATCATCTGAGTGAGAAGCTGCCCGGCGCGGCCGACGAAGGGAATCCCCTGGGCGTCTTCATCGGCGCCCGGACCTTCGCCGACGAAGACCAGCCGGGCCCGCGGATTGCCCACGCCGAAAACGATGCGGTGGCGGCCCTGGTGGAGGCGGCAGCGCGTGCACTCCCCCAGGTCCTCGCGGATCTGCTCGAGTGTTTCCCCCTCGGGCAGGGCGGCTTCAAACAGCGAGGCGGGCTGGGGCGCGCCCTCCAGCACCATCGCGGCGCCCGCACGGACCGGCGCCGCCGGGCGCGGCGAGGGGCTGCGGCGGTACAGGGTCCGAACGCCGAGATCCTGGAAATACTCGAGGTGGCGGCGAAGCTCGTCGTAGCTCATCGCGTGGCGTGGAGCGCCGCCCGCAGCTTCAGCAGCTCGTCCAGAATCCGGCCGGCAATCTCGCGCTTGGAGGCGCGCGGCAGCTCGATGACGTCGCCGGCGCGCGGCACCAGCACGACTTCATTTTCCTCGGCGCCGAAGCCCAGGCCTTCCCGATCGACGCGATTGCCGACCACCAGATCGCAGTTCTTGGCCTCGAGCTTCCGCCGGGCCTCCGCGACCGGGTCCTCGGTCTCGGCCGCGAAACCCACCAGCAGCCGCCCGCCCTTGCGGCGGCCGGCCTCGGCCAGGATGTCCGGCGTGGGCTCTAGCTGGAGCGTCAGCGGCGCGCCGGTCTTCTTCCGCTTCCCGGCGGGCGGATTCGGCAGGTAGTAGTCGGCGACGGCGGCGGCCTTGATGATGATGGTCGCCTCCTGGAGTCGCGCAAGCACCGCGTCCCGCATTTCAGCGGCGGTGCGGACGCGCACCATCTCGGCGCCGGCAGGCTCGGGCAGACTCACCGGCCCGGAAACCAGGATGACGCGCGCGCCGCGGGCCGCGGCGGCCTCAGCCAGTGCGTAGCCCATCTTCCCGCTGGAGCGGTTGGAGAGGTAGCGCACCGGGTCGAGCGGCTCCTGGGTCGGTCCGGCGGTCACCAGAACCACCTCACCCTCCAGATCGCGCCGCGGGCGCAGCAGGGAGAGAGCGGCGGCGGCGATGCGCTCGGGCTCGGCGAGTCGTCCCGGTCCGGTCATTCCGCACGCCAGCGGCCCGTCGTCGGGGCCGACGATCAGATGCCCGCGCGCGCGCAGCACGCCCAGGTTGGCCTGCGTGGCCGGGTGCAGCCACATGTTGGTGTTCATCGAGGGCGCCAGCAGGACCGGGCCAGTGAAGGCCAGGTAGAGCGTCGAGAGGAAGTCGTCGGCGAGTCCATGGGCGAACTTCGCCAGCAGGTCGGCGGTGGCGGGCGCGACCAGGAGCAGGTCCGCCTCCTGGGCCGTGTGGACGTGCTCGATGGCGCTAGCCAGGGTCTCGTCGCCCCGGCCCGCGGGGAACAGCTCGGTGATCACCTTGCGCCCGGTGAGGGCCGCGAAGGTGAGCGGCTTGACGAACTCCTGAGCGGCGCGCGTCATCGCCACCTGGACGGCCGCGCCGCCCTCCATCAGCGCGCGGGCCAGCTCCGCGGACTTGTATGCCGCTATCCCGCCGCCGATGCCGAGCACCACGTTCATGGCACTTCTCAGACGGTCGGTTCGGGCTCCTGCTCTTCGGGGACCGGCGGCGCCTCAACCGGGTCCTCGTACTTCACCAGGCCGCGGCGCACCTCCTCCATCGCCGTCACCGTCGGCTTCCTGGAGGTGGTGGGAAGGACCGGCCGCGCGCCGCCCTGGAGTTGCCGGGCGCGCTTGGCGGCCACGATGATGAAGCGGTAGGCGCTCTGCTCCGGGTCGTCCGGAATCGCGGCCAGGTTACTGTTGCGAGGCATCGCGTCAGACATTGAAAGACCTCATCACTCGAACGTCGCCAGGACGTTCCCGACTTCTTCTTCCATCCTGGCGCGGCGAACACGCTCGGCCTTGACGATCGAAGCCAGCGTGTCCACGGATTTCTCGATTTCCCGATTGATCAACACGTAATCGTACGCGCTGAAGTTGCGGATCTCCATCGCCGCCCCCTGGAGCCGGCGCCCGATAACCTGTTCGGAATCTTCGGAGCGCGTGCGCAAACGATGCTCGAGCTCGCTGCGCGAGGGGGCAAGCACAAAAACAGCTACAGCATCCGGGACCCTAGCTTTCAATTGTCGCTCACCCTGCACGTCGATGTCGAGCAGCAGATCCTTGCCTTCGGCACGCGCCCGGTCCAAGAAACTGTGGTGCGTCCCGTAGTAGTTGCCGAAGACCTCGGCCCACTCCAGGAACTCGTCTCGCGCGATGGCGGCCTCGAATTCCTGGCGCGAGACAAAGATGTAATCCTGGCCCGGCGTTTCCTGCCCGCGCGGCGTGCGGGTGGTGTACGAAATGGAAAACAAAAGGCTTGGATCCTGTTCCAGCAGCCGCCGCACCAGCGTGCTCTTGCCCGATCCCGAGGGCGCCGAGAGGATGAATACGATGCTCATTCCAGGTTCAGTCCTTGTTCGCGGATCTTCTCGATCTCCGCCTTGGCCGCCAGCGCCAGCTCGCTGACTTCCAGGCCCAGCTCGCCCACACCCGTGGACTTGGAAAGGACGGTGTTGGCCTCGCGCTGCATCTCCTGGAGCAGGAAGTCGAGCTTCTTGCCGACCTCGCCGCCCCCGGCCAGCAGGTCATCGAGTTGTACGGCATGCACCTTGAGCCGGGTCAGCTCCTCGCTGATGTCCGTGCGCTCGGCTAGGTAGGCGGCTTCCTGGGCCAGCCGCTGCGGGTCCAAACCGGCCTCGCCGAGCAGCTCGCGCATCCGCTCCGCCAGCCGCGCGTGGAACTCCGTGAGGACGCGGGCGCGCAGCTCCTCCATGCGGTGCGCACTCTGGAGCACGGCCCGGTTGCGCTGGCGCAGGTCGGCGGCGATCTCGGCCCCTTCCCGCGCGCGGAACTCGTCCAGCCGCGAGAGCGCCTCCTCGAGCGTTCCCACCAGCCAGGGCTCCAGCTCCGAGTCCGGCTCCGCCTCGGCGGGCTCGAACATGCCCGGGATCTGGAGGGCGAGATTCAAGTCCGGCTCGCCACGCAGGCCGTGAACGGCAGACACGCGGTGGAATACGCTGAGATAGG
>JBEKLW010000298.1:0-4342 GCA_050008815.1 Bryobacteraceae bacterium | reverse complement strand
TCGACGCCCGCCGCATCCGGGACTTTGGCGTCGGCACCTACATCCGCAACCTGATTCACGGGCTCGCGGCTCTGGACGAGAAGAACCGGTACATTCTGGTAGCACTGACGCCGGAGGAGCCGGAGCTGGCCGCGTTGCCGCCGAACTTCGAGATCGCCGTTTACGAGCGCCCGGACACGGACTGGATGAACCAGTTCTCGTTCTTCTTCTTCCTCAAGGAGCTGGCGCCGGACCTGGTCCATGTGCCGCTCAACGAAGTGCCGTTCCTCATGCCCCGGCCCTACGTGGTGACAATTCACGACATGGGCAGTCTGCTGTTCGGCGACCGCAAGCAGGTGCGGACCGGCTTGCGGCTGTTCCTTTTCCGGCGCGGCCTGCTCAGGGCCGAACAGGTGATTGCGGTCTCGGCGGCGACCCAGCGCGACGTGGAGAACGTCCTCGGCGTCCCCTCTTCGCGCGTCCGGCAGATCTACGACGCGCCGGACCCGCGGTTCGCGCGGGAGCCGGGGCACGGCGATGCCGCGTCCCCCTCCGAGGTGCAGTCGGCCGAGCGACAGAGGATCCTGGAGCGCTACCAGATCAACTACCCCTTCATCCTGTACGCCGGCGCGGTGCGGCCGCAGAAGAACATCCCGCGCCTGGTCGAGGCGTTCGCCGTCCTGCGCTCCGACCTGGAGCAGCACCCCCTCTATAAGGATCTGCGCCTGATCATCATCGGCGACGAGATCTCGAAGTACCCCGCGCTGCGCCGGGCCGTGATCAAGACGCGCGTCGAGAAGCTGGTGCGGTTCCTGGGGTTCGTGCCCTTCGAGACGCTGCGCGTGTTCTTCGAGGCCGCCTCCGTCTTCGTTTTCCCGTCTCTGTACGAGGGCTTCGGGCTGCCGCCGCTGGAGGCCATGGCCTCGGGAACGCCGGTGGTGACTTCGAACGTAAGCTCGCTGCCCGAGGTGGCGGGCGATGCCGCGGCCCTGGTCAACCCGGAGAACGTGTTCGATATCGCCCGGGGCATCCGCGAAGTCCTTCTGGACGACGCGCTCCGGGCCACGCTGATCCGGCGCGGGTACGCGCAAGCTCGCCGGTTCAGTTGGGAGACGACCGCCCGGCAGGTTCTGGAGATCTACCGCGAGGTCGCCCAGGCATCCCGCCCGGGCTGACCCTGTCCCGCGCACGCCAGCCGCTCCCGCCGCCGCTGGGCTGACCGCCCGGCTCTTTGCCCCCCTTGGGCCGCTGCTCCGGCTCGAGCAGATCCACCACCGACAGGCCCAGAAACCGGAGCATTCGGTCAGCGACCTCAACCGTCAGGCCCCGTCTGCCGTGCACAATGTGATGGACGTGAGGCTGCGACAGGCCGATCCGGCAGGCCAGACCGCGCTCGGTCAGCTCGCCGTTGAGCAGCCGCTGGCGAACTTGGGCCAGGAGGTTGCGCCGCAAGGTCCGGAAGTCCATTTCGGAATCCCCCTCAAACACCCTATTCCTAATTGAAATAGGTGGCCGCGGAAAACAATCTATATCTATTATTAATTCAAATTAATATCTCAATTTGCCGATTAAGCTCGCCGTCAAGTCTTTGAATCGCAAGGTTGCATATCACGAAGTGTCTCGTTAAAGCGGGTTCCAAGGAGCCGGACAGGCCGCGCGCATTGACCCTTTTTGACGGACCTGTACGCTTGGGGGCAGGCTTCGGGCAGCTCGCTCGAGCGAGACGGCCCGAGGGGAAAAATGAGGACTTCGAGAAATGGAATGGACTCGATCTGAGACGATTGCGCTGGCAAAGCACTTCTGTACGCAGTGCCATGGTCTCGGGCTGCGCCTTGGCCGCACGGGGAAGATGATCCCCTGCAACTGCGTCCTGCGCTCTGTTTTTCGGGCCTGCTACGCCCGATTTCGCCATTGCGCGACCCAAGAGAAATACATGAGCAAGATCTCGCTGGAGTTCATCCCCGGGCGGGAACGGAATTTCAGTTGGGGCCGCAAAGACGAGGAGTACATGGCCGACTTCATCCTGGTGAGCCGTCGGACGTTGGACGAGTTCCACAACAAGATCTTCAAGTATCACTTTCTGCTGGGCGCCGACTGGAAGCTCTGCTGCCGGCGGCTCGGCACGGATCGCGGCAACTTCTTCCATGCGGTCTATCGCATCGAGCAGGAGCTGGGGCGCGTGTTCCGCGAGCTGGAGCCTTACAGTCTCTTCCCGTTGGACGAGTACTTCCACGGGACGGTGCGGACGATGAGCGGCGCGCCAGCGCCCGTGCCGATCCGCCCAGTCCGCGGCGGAGCCGCCGGCAGGATTCGCGGCGCTCTGCGGCAGTCGGCCTGAGCGGCCGCCTGTTTCTTGTGTTTCGGGGCCGGGACGCGGCGTTGGATGGGGGCGGGCGCTAGCAGGGGGCGCCGCGCCCGTGCGGTAGCCCCAATACTGTTCCCTCAGAGCAGACTCGCCGTGCGGCGCAGGTCGAAGCGCCCGGACAGCGCTGGCTGTCACCCATTTCCCCCAGGCCCGAGCCCGGATGTTTCACCAGCAATCTGCTGCGGCGCGCGATAGGGCCGCATCTACTCAAGTTGCGCTCGGCCGGCGTCCTCGATCCGTAACGGACCTCCGGGCGCCGACCGCGAGCGCGCCTTGTGGCGTCGCCTGATGCCTTTGCAGCCCTCTCATCGCGCCTCGCGACGATCGTGGTGAAACATCCGGGCTGGGCGGTAAGATTATGGAACGACCGAAGATTGCAGTGCGTATTCAGGCCATCAGGATCCGGATGGAGACTTAACATGCGGAACGATCCCACTCGACGCTCGTTTCTCGCGGCCGGCCTGGCCGTGCCCGCGCTCGAAGCTCTCCCGCCAGCGACCAATCCCGCGGCGTCAAAGGCGCCGATTCGCTACCGCACCCTCGGCAAGACCGGGTTGAACGTCACCGAGCTTGGTTTCGGCTGCGAATCCATCTCCGATCCAAGCGTGGTTCAGGCCGCGCTGGACCGCGGAGTGAACTTCTTCGACACCTCGCGCAATTACGAGTCCGGCAACGCGGAGACCGTGCTCGGAAGGGTGCTTGGCGCCCGCAGAAAGGACGTCGTTCTCACCAGCCGTTCCTACGGCAAGGACCGCCAGACGATCGCCGCCGACCTGGACGCCAGCCTCAAGGCGCTTCGCACCGACTACCTCGACATCTGGTACATCGGGAACAAGGACCGGCCCGGGGACGTGACCGGGGAGATGCTGGAGTTCCACGCGTTGGCTCGGAAGCAGGGCAAGATCCGCTTCAAAGGGCTGAGCACGCACCGCCTGCATGACATGCTTCCGTTCCTGACGGCGGCGGGGCGGTTCGACGTCGTCATGACGCCCTACAATTTCCCGATGGGCGCGCAGTTCGATTCCGATCTCCAAGCCATGCACGACGCGGGCTTGGGAGTGGTGGCCATGAAGGTGATGGCTGGCCGCTTCTGGCGCGGCATTCGGCCCAGCACCCGCCTGCCGGCGCTCAAGTGGGCGCTGCGGAAGAACTGGATCCACACCACGGCAGTCAACATGCGCGACCACGAGGCGCTGGCCGAGAACATGCGCGCGATGGCGGAGCCGTTCACGCCCCAGGAGGAGAAGCTGCTCGGGTCGCAACTGGGACACATCAGCCCGCTGGTATGCCGGATGTGCGGGTCCTGCGACGGCGCCTGCCCACGCGGGCTGCCGGTCTCCGATCTGGTGCGCTACGTGATGTATGCGGAAGGTTACGGCGACTACCGGATGGGGCGGAGTTGTTTCGATGCGCTGCCGGAATCGCTGCGCGCGGTTCGCTGCGCCGACTGCTCCGCCTGCGCCGTCCGCTGCCCCAACGGGGTCCATGTCCGCGAGCGCGCTGCCCGCGCCCAGCAGATCTTCGCGTGATCCTGGGCGGCCTCCTCGGCTCTGGAGATAAGATGAGGGAGGCGGCGACAGTTGGCTAAATGGGAGTGAGCGTCAAACACGCGGGCGTTGTTCCTCCAGCCCGGGTTCTCGTGATTGAAGACAACAGTTCGGATGTCTTCCTTCTCGAGCGGGCCATGAACAAGCAGGATCTGCGATTCGAACTGGTTCACCTGGCGAACGGGGCGGCGGCCCTGGCCTTCATTCGCAGGCAAGGCGCTTACGCGGATGCGGCGATTCCGAAACTGATTCTGGTGGACTTGAACCTGTCCAAGTACAGCGGCGAAGACATCTTGCGCGCGATCCGGGACGCCAAACACCTCGCCGGAGTGCCGGTGTGTGTGTGGAGCTCTTCTCAATCCCAGCGAGACCGGACTATGATGATGGATCTCGGAGTGGCACGATTCATCACCAAGCCCTCGGGGCTGGATCAATTCATGGAGATCGGCAA
>JBEKLW010000297.1:0-4348 GCA_050008815.1 Bryobacteraceae bacterium | reverse complement strand
CCCGCACCGTATAGGTCTCCCCCGCCTTGATCTTGATCTTGGAAGGGGGGGCGGAGGCGGCATAGGCGCTCACCGGAACCTTGTCGTCCAGCTTCAGGTGCTCCACCACCGACATGGCGGTCATGACCTTGAGGGTGCTGGCGGGGGGGCAAAAGAGCTGGGGATTGCAGGACAATAAAATCTGGCCGGTCTTGGCGTCCATGATGACGAAAGACTTGGCCGACACCGCCAGGCCTGCTTCCTCGGCGGCCACCGGCCTCAGCGCCAGCCAGCAACCCGCCAGCACCCCGAAAAACACCATTGCCCATTTGACGCTGGATCTCACGAACCCTCCCGCTCACTTGCCCTTATGGCCCGACGGCTCGGGGCGGCATTCATTGCCCCCTATCATATGAAAATTTTCGTCGCTTGGCAATGAGGGAGCCATCGGGTTGCAGAACAATCCGTTCTGAGGTAACCGAGGAGGGAGCCACCGCCCGGCAATTTCGATTACTTCGGGGAAAAACCGGCCAGAGAAGGGCCGGCGACCGCCAGGTCTCCGGCGCCCTGCTCTTCGAACAGCCCTTCACCGGCGTTCACGCCTATGGCGATATCAGGCGACTGTTTGTCGATGCTGGTAATCACGGCGCAAGTTTCCCAGTCGAAACCCATCGAGGAATCGTTGTACCCGATATCTTTTATAGTATCTCTGACTATATGGGGAATATCGACATAAGTGGAGGTCGTAATCTCGCCCGCAACAAAAGCAAGCCCGGTAGTTACAAGGGTTTCACAGGCAACGCGCGCTCCTGTGTCTTCCGCTATGATTGAATCCAGGACCGCGTCCGAGATCTGGTCCGCGATCTTGTCGGGATGTCCTTCGGTCACCGACTCCGACGTGAAAATGTAGCTGCGTCGATCCGCCACTGATTGCCCTCCCTGGGCGAGGCCCACACCAACGTTTGAACGGCCTTGACCCGGTTGCCCCACCGAACGGCCGCCGAGTTGCTGAGAAGTGAAACCTCAAGTTTATCGGAGCGCGGCGGGAGCGTCAATCAGCGCGGATTTCGGTTAAATCGAGCGGCGCGGTGATTCTATTGCGGAGGCGGCGAAAACCGCCCGCGGCGGCCTATCCGAGGTTCAGGATCTGACCGGCGGTTCCGGCCTGCTTCCCGATCTTGTCCTGGAGCTCGATGAGGGCGTGGATGAGCTGCTCGGGCCGCGGCGGGCAGCCGGGAACGTAGACATCCACCGGGATGACCTGGTTGACCGGGATGATCGCGTAATTGCTGAACACGCCCGTCGAGGTGGCGCAGGCGCCCATCGAGATCACCCATTTCGGCTCCGGCATCTGCGCGTAGAGCTGACGGACGATCGGCGCCATCTTGTTGGAGACGCGGCCGGCGATAATCATGAGGTCCGACTGGCGGGGCGAGCCGCGGAAAACCTCGGCGCCGAAACGGGCCACGTCGAAGCGTGAGGCGCTCATCGACATCATCTCGATGGCGCAGCAGGCCAGCCCAAACGTCATCGGCCAGAGCGAGTTCTTGCGCGCCCAGTTGACGGCGCGGTCGAGCCGGGTGGTGAGGACGACGTCCTGGAGAAAGTAGCAGTCGTCACCATCGATGCGCGCGAAGGCCTCGGCCTCCGCGCGCGCGGACCGAAGCACCCAGAGGTCCTGCGCGGTGTTGGCCGGCTCCATGCTTCCCATTTTCCCACGGGCCGGGCGAGCGCCGGGCAGTGATGTGCTCGTGCCGCAGGTGGGGCGGGCGGCCACGCCCGCGCGGGACGGCCACGTCCCGCCAGACTAGGCCGAGCTGGCGGTCGGCCGCGGAGCTGGCGCTCCGCCCCACAGTCGGGGAAGAAGTCTTCTGAATCCCTGTTGAGATTTCCTGATTACGATGGCACTACCGAGATGGTGACCTTCTACCGCCGCCGACTGCCGCATCTGTTCCAGGCCGGGCAACCGGTGTTCATCACCTGGCGTCTCCACGGCAGTCTGCCATCGAACCGCCCGTTCTCCGCAGAATGCGTGTCGTCTGGGAGGGCGTTTGCAGTGATGGATCGCTTGCTCGATCACGCCCGGACTGGCCCCGCCGATCTCGGCCAGCCGGCGTTGGCGCAGATGGTGGTCGAGGCCATCCGCTACCACGAGCAGGTTCTTCAGCGGTACTCACTCCATGCCTTCGCAGTCCTGAGGAACCACGTTCACCTACTGTTGACCCCGCATGTCGACCTGCCGGAGTTGACGAAATCGCTCAAGGGCTTCACGGCCAGACGCGCGAACGCGTTGCTCGCAAGGACCGGCGCTCCTTTCTGGCAGGAGGAAAGCTACGACCACCTGATCCGCAGCCAGGCGGAGTTTGAGCGCGTCCGTTCCTACATCGAGTGGAACCCGGTCCGAGCGGGCCTAGTTGCCAATCCGCCTGACTACCCGTGGTCCAGCGCTTCACCATGTGCCGCCGTGGGGCGGGCGGCCACGCCCGCGCGGGACGGCCACGTCCCGCCAAGCCAGGCCGACCTGGCGGTCGGCCGCGGAGCTGGCGCTCCGCCCCACAGAGTGCGCTGGTGCGGGCCGCCGATGGCCCGCTGCTAGAATCAGACACGGGGCCATGGCGCATCATTCTCAGCCTTCGGACACGTACCAGCAGGCGCTCGACCTTGCCGCCACCACCTGGGGCATCGAGCCGGAATACCGCGATACGTGGGGACGCTGGCACGTCACGACGCCGGAAGTCAAGAAGGCGATTCTGGCCGCCAGGGGAATCCGGACGGAGACGAAAGAGGACCTTGACCGCGCCGTCGGCGAGCGGCTGCTCGGCGAGTGGGGCCGCCTCCTGCCGCCGGTCTGCGTGGCTGGGGAGAGCGCTTGGCCGGCGGGCTTCCCGATCCATCTTCCGGCGGCGCTGGCCCAGGCCCGCGCCACGCTCGAGGTGCACTGGGAGGACGGCACGGCCAGCCGGCAGGAACTCTCGCTCGCGACCCTGGAGAGCGCCGGGCGTATCGAGCTCGACGGCGCCGCCTACATTCGCAGGCAGGCGCCGCTGCCGCCGGACGCGCGGCTCGGCTACCACGAGGTCGAACTGACCGTTTACGGGCCGCAGGGCGAGAACCTGCGGGCCCGGATGCCGTTGATTCTGTGCCCGGACCGGGCGTACACAGCCGCGGCCGTCGGGGACGGGCGGCGGACGGCCGGCATCGCACTGGCCCTGTACGGCCTGCGGTCGCACCGCAACTGGGGCTGCGGAGACTTCACCGATCTGGAGAGCGCCATCGACTGGGCCGCTGCGGACATCGGCGCCAGTTTCATCGGGCTCAATCCGCTGCACGCCATCGCAAACCGGCAGCCGTTCAACGCCAGCCCCTACCTGCCCACGTCCACGTTCTACCGGAACCCGCTCTACCTCGACCCGGAGCGCATCGAAGACTTCCGCGCCTCGCCTCGGGCGCAACGCTGGTTTGGCCGGGTGGAGACCGGGCAGGAGCTCGAGGCGCTGCGCTCGACCGCCCTGCTGGAGTATGAGCGCGTCTGGGCGCTCAAGCTGCGCGCGCTCAAGCTGGCCTTCGCCCAGTTCCTGCGCCACGAATATCGCCGCGGAACCGCGCGGGCGCGGGCGTTCCAGCAGTTCCTCGAGCAGGAGGCGGACCTCCTGGAGCGGTTCGCCACCTGGTGCGCGCTCGACGATTTCCTGCATCGCCGCAACCCCGCCGTCTGGATCTGGCCCGACTGGCCACGGGAGTATCGCGACCCGGACTCCGCCGCGGTAGAGGCGTTCGCGAAGAAACACTGGCGGTTGGTGCTCTTCTACAAATACACGCAGTGGCAGATCGATCTCCAGCTCGCGCGGGCGCAACAGCACGCGCGCGATCAGGGCCTGGCGATCGGCCTGTTCCACGACCTGGCGCTGGCCACTGACCGTTGCGGGGCTGACTTCTGGGCCTATCGGCCGTTCTTCGTCGCGGGCTGCCGGGTGGGCGCGCCGCCGGACGGATTCTCGCCCAGGGGCCAGGACTGGTCGTTTCCGCCGCCTGACCATGACCATCACCGCCAGACGGGCTACCGCCTGTTCGTCGAGTCGATTCGCAAGAGCTGCCGCCACGGCGGGGCGCTCAGGATCGACCACGTGATGCGGCTGTTCCGGCTGTACTGGATTCCCGAGGGCATGGACCCGGCGCACGGCGCCTACGTCCAGGACTACTGCGACGAGCTGCTGCACATCCTGGCGCTGGAGAGCGTGCGGAACCAGGTCGTCGTCGTCGGCGAGGACCTAGGCACGGTAACCAGCGAGATTCGGAGCACGCTCGACCGCTTCCACAGCTATGGGTACAAGGTGCCCTACTTCGAGAGGGACGACGAAGGGGAGTTCAA
>JBEKLW010000296.1:0-4351 GCA_050008815.1 Bryobacteraceae bacterium | reverse complement strand
CAGCAGCAAGCCGGCGCCGTCCAGCGCCTCCCAGAGCAGCGCCAGCAGACGCAGCGTTCCATCGGAGAACTGGTGCTCGGTCTGCCAGGCCCCGGACGGGCGCCAGTGGCCGTAACGCGCGCGCAGGTGCGGGGCGCCGCGTGGATCGCGCCAGAACTCCAGCGCCTGCAGATGCGGAACCGCCGCTTGCATCACGTCGAGAATGCGCCGCAGGCGCGCGCGCTGGACGCTCTCCGACGCCAGGCCAATGCGCTCCAGCAGGTCGCCGCCGAACGGGTCCTCCGGCAGGTGCGCCGGCCGGCGCGGTTCCCTCACCAGCACCGGCGCGCTGTTGGCATACCGGATCGCGCCGAAGAACTCCGCCAGGTCCCGGAATTCCCGGTTCGAGTGCAGTTGTTCGAGCGCCGTCTGGGTCAGCCGCTCGGGATCGCGCTCGTCGTGTTCGTCCGGACGAACGAGCACGTCCTCGCCGGCACGCGTGACGCGCTCGCGGCGGATGGTCGGCTGCTTGAGGCTCTCCTGCGCGAACCGCAGCTCGTACTCCCAGTCCGGGCCGCCTTCGTCCGCCCCCACCCGGAACGCGATCGCGACCTCGGAATGCTGCCGCGCGGACAGGCAGCGCAGCCGCGATACGCCGCCGCGCCGGCGCACGGCCGCCTGGAACCCGCCCGCGCAAAGCTCGCGCAAGAACCGGAAAACGTCCAGCAGGTTCGTCTTGCCGCTGGCATTGGGCCCGACCAGCAGGACCCGCCGGCCCAGGTCCGCCTCCACGCGCGTGAAATTCCGCCAGTTTTCCAGATAGACGTGCGTGAAACGAAGTGGCGTGCCCGGTCTGCTCATGGCGGCTAACAATCCATGTGATCGCGAAAGATCCGATCCAGAAACGCCGTGTCCTCGTTGTACTCGAGGAAGCGGCTGCCGGAGCCGAACGCGAGTATCGTGACCTTGCGTCCGGTGCGCCTCAGCACGCGCGTGGGCAGCGCCCGGGTCGCCGCGGGCGCAGCCAGAGTGCCCAGGGCTGCGGTGCCGAGGAACTCCCGTCTGGACAGGCTCATGGGGCACAGGGTAGCACAGGCAGTCGATGTGCGATAGCCGAGGGCACAGCCGTCGCCGGGCTTGCACCGCCGCTCGAAACCGCCTATACTGCGGGGCGCTATGAAACACCCTTGCCTGCTGCTCATGCTTCCATTCATGACCTGCGTGCTGGCCGGGCAGGTCCACGACGAGTACGCCTGGGACAACCTGAGACAGGTCCGAGAGGGACAAAAAGTCCGGATCGTCCGGATGGATCTCAAGTCGCACGAGGGCGCGTTTCGCGGCTACACCGGCGACGGCATCCGTATCGACACCGGCCAGGGAGATATCACCGTCCTCCGGGCGGACGTCTTCCGGGTCACCGCACTCTACAACACGCGGCGGGCAAAGAGGGTGTTGCTCGCCTGCGCTATCGGCGCCGGGGCCGGCCTGGCCGTGGGCGCCATCGCCGACGCCAGACGTATGAGCGAACTCGGCGAGGAGCACTTCGGCGCAGTGCTCGGCCTGATGATCGGCGCCGGTGCTGGAGCTGCCGCCGGGCTCGCCGTGCCGGAGCACCCGACGCTGTACCGGGCGGCCACGCGGCCGCAGAAGTAGCTGCCCGGGCCACAGGCAATCGGCCCCTACTCCACCGTGACGCTCTTGGCCAGGTTCCGCGGCTGGTCCACGTCGCAGCCGCGGCGCACCCCGATGTGGTAGGCCAGCAGTTGCAGCGGCACGATCTCCAGGATCGGCAGCAGCAGCTCGTTCGAGGCCGGAACTTCGATCACGTGATCGGCCAGCTTCTGCACCTCCTGGTCGCCCTCGGAAACGATGGCCACGACAGTGCCCTCCCGCGCCTTCACTTCCTGAATGTTCGACAGCGTCTTCTCGTACAGGACGCGGCTGGCCTCCGAGGATGGGTCCCGGGCGGCCAGCACGACCACCGGCAGGTGCTCGTCGATCAGCGCGTTCGGGCCGTGCTTCATCTCCCCGGCCGGATATCCCTCGGCGTGGATGTAAGAAATCTCCTTCAGCTTCAGCGCGCCCTCGAGCGCGATCGGAAAGTGCGGGCCGCGGCCGAGGAACAGGAAGTCGGTGGCGCGGAACAGATGGCGCGCCAGTTCCTCGTACTGCGCGTCGTGCGAGAGCACGGTTTCCAGCTTGCCCGGGACCCGCAGCAACTCCTGCACCGAGCGCCGCGACTCCTCCTCGCCGAGCGTGCCACGGACCTGCCCGAGGTACAGGGCCAGGATGTAGAGCGCCGTGAGCTGGGCGGTGAACGCCTTGGTGGAGGCCACGCCGATCTCCGGCCCGGCGTGCGTCAGGATGGTGCCCGCGGCCTCGCGCGTCACCATCGAGCCGATCACGTTGCAGATGGCGATGGTCTTCGACCCTTTCTGCTTGGCCTCGCGCTGCGCCGCCAGCGTGTCCGCCGTCTCGCCCGATTGCGAGATGACGACGGTCAGAACCTCGGCGGAGAGGATCGGATCGCGATAGCGGAACTCGCTGCCGTAGTCGACCTCCACCGGCAGCCGGGCCAGCCGCTCGATCATGAACTTCCCCGCCAGCGCGGCGTGCCAGCTCGTTCCGCAGGCGATGATCTTCACGGACTTGAACTCGCGGAAGTCGCGCGGCTGGATGTCCATTTCGTCGAGAAAGATCCGGCCCGACTCCTGCCCCACCCGGCCCAGGATGGTATCCCGCACGGCGCGCGGCTGCTCGTAGATCTCCTTGAGCATGAAGTGCTTGTAGCCGCCCTTTTCCGCCATGATGGGGTCCCACAGGATGCGCGTGACCTGGCGCGTCACCGGCCGGCCCTCGAAGTCGCTCAAACGCACCCCCTCCCGCGTCAGCACGGCCATGTCGCCGTCGGCCAGAAAGAACACGTCGCGCGTGTGGCTCAGGATCGCCGGCACGTCCGAGGCCACGAAGTACTCCCCGTCTCCCAGGCCGACGACCACCGGCGGACCCCAGCGCACGGCGATGATCTTGTTCGGGTCCGAGCGCGCGATGATGGCTAGCGCAAAGATGCCGGTCAGCTCACGCACCGCCTTTTGCACCGCCGCCTCCAGGTTGCCCTCGAAGTGCTTCTCGATCAGGTGCGCGATGACCTCCGTGTCGGTTTCGGTGCGGAATTCGTGCCCCTCCGCCTGGAGCTGGTGCTTCAAGGCGATGTAGTTCTCCACGATCCCGTTGTGCACCACCACGATGTCGCCCTTGCAGTCGCGGTGCGGGTGGGCGTTCTCCTCGGTGGGGCGACCGTGCGTGGCCCAGCGCGTGTGTCCGATGCCGTAGGTGCCCTCCACGGGATTCAGGCGGACTACCTCCTCCAGGTTGCGCAGCTTGCCCGAGGCCCGCCGCAGGGCCAGTTCCTCGTCCGCCCCCACGACCGCCAGCCCGGCCGAGTCATAGCCCCGGTACTCCAGGCGGCGCAGCCCGTCCAGGATGATCGGTGCAGCCTTCCGGTTTCCGATGTAGCCGACGATTCCGCACATGTTCTCATTCTAGCCCGGCCTCTTCACCGCGATCACAGCGAGGCGCCGCGCGAGGCCGGCGCCTCGGAGCGCACCTTGCGCCTGGGGGTCTCCCAGCGGCCCACCGGGCCTCAACTTTTACCCGCATGTGCGGACATCTAGCGGGATCGCTGTAGGGAAACGTAGCATGGGTACTAAGGTCGACTGCCGAGTACTAAAACAGGTAGAAGCCTTTTGATTTTCTAGACTTGCGGAGCCTGCCCTGTGATATAGTCTTATTAAGCTATACACATATAGCATCCCGGCGGCGAGGCCCAGCTCGTCGCCAGCCCCTCTGAGTGAAGCCCCAGGTACCCAGCCTGGGGCTTCGTATTTTCGGGCCGTTCTGCCGCTCAGCGGAGCAGGTCGGAGACGCCGTCCGCGCTCAGCCCACCGGGTGGCGTAGGATCGTCCGCAGCTTCTCCGGCGCCACGCGCCGCGGGTCCGACAGGTAGATCTCGTGGTGCCGGCCGCGGAACTTCAGCCCGTTGGCTTCCGCGAACGCTTCCATCCGCTTTAGGGTCTCGGACTCGTCCGCGTAAGAGCCGATGTGGAGCACCTGGACCGAGCGGCCTTCCGTGATCCTCTCCAGCCGCACCTGGCCTTCCAGCTCGCCCTTGCCCTTTTCGACGAGCTTCGCCGCCGCTTCCTTCAGGTTGCGCGCGGTGAGGAATTCGGGCACGCGGATCATGAGCTTCCATTGCCAGGATTCGCGCGGCTGGCTCATCCAGTGCTCTGGATCGGCGCACCACCACAGGCCCTCCAGGCCGCAGACCTTGTAGTCCTGCTTGCCCCCGAACTTGTAAGTCATCTTGATGGTG
>JBEKLW010000295.1:0-4356 GCA_050008815.1 Bryobacteraceae bacterium | reverse complement strand
CCTGACAATCGAATTCCCGCATATGCTGGGTCGTGTGCCGAGGATCTTAATGTATGAATCGCGGTTAATCCCAAGAGGAAAGGAGAAGACAAATGACCTCCACAAACAGGACCAAGATGACTGCAGCAGCCGTGGTTTTGCTCCTGTCTGCAGCGTTTTCGTTGGCGCTGAGCAAGGAGAAGCTGCCGGTTCCTCCGGTTCGCGCGGCGGCTAAGGACACTCAGTGTGCTGCCGCCAATCTGAACAATGCAAATAGGAGCATGGTCCCTGCTTCCACGGCCGATTGCGGACGCGATGGAGCGGCCTGCTCGAAGGACTCCGAGTGCTGCAACGTGTGCCGGGGTGGGTCGTGCTGTACCGCTAGAGGCCAGGTGTGTATCAGGGAGAGCCACTGCTGCTCGCGTCTGGATTGCCCAGATACTGGCGTGTGCCCTTAGCAGCCTGTGGCAAAGCGCCTCGGGTTTCCGCGCTCAATGCCGGGACTAGGTAGCGGATCGTGGCTAACGGGAGTAGCAATTTCTGTCCGAAACGGATGATAACCGAGCACACAATAGAAGCTGGGCGCAGTCTCTGGGACGTAGAGAATCCGTAAAGCCTCGCCCCGAGGAGCTGATCCAACAATCTCGCGCTTTCAAGAGGTCTCACACCGAGGCAGAAAGAGATTATCTGCGTCTGGAATTCTCTGGTCAGCAACGCTCCAAAGCGTATCGCGACAAGCCGGTTGGGCTTCTTCCGGAACACCGCGGGGTGAAGCACCCCTTCTTGGAGCCGTCCAACCAACGACACCACACCACCCTCCGGCATAGTCAAGACGCATCTGCTTGAGCCGAAGCGAGATGGAAGCAGGTGTCGGCAGGCGAAGGGCAGCCAATCAGCAGGCAATGGCGCGGTTTCAGGCAGCCAATACGGCCAGTTCGGGCAGGCAATGGGCGATCACAATCGCGCTCCTTCGGGCGCAGCGATCTGCAAAACGTCGCCCAGTCGGGCGCTGTGGGTTCATGTGCAATCGATCACCCGCGTCCCAAGGCGGCAGCGCGCCCTTACCCCTGCTCCGCCCCTTCGCCGGCGCGGCGGCGTTTCACCTCGATGTTGAGGCGCTTGATCTTCTGATTCAGCGTGGACAGGGGCACGTTGAGGTCGGCGGCCGCCTCGGTCTGGCTCCAACTGCATTGCTCCAGGCGCTCGATGATCACCCGCCGCTCGAAGTCGGCGACGATCTCGAACAGCGAGGCGTCCGGCGCCAGCTTGCCGGACTCGTCCCGGCGGATCCGCAGGCCGCCGGCTTGCAGAAGGTGGTCGGGCAGGACGTCCACCGTGACGACGGGTTGGGAAGCCAGCACCACCGCCCGCTCGACCGCGTTCTCCAGCTCGCGCACGTTGCCCGGCCAGGTGTGGTCCATGAGAATCTGCAGCGCATCCGGCTCGAACTCCAGCACTGACCGCCCGCTGGCATCCAGAAACTTCTCGTTCTCCTGGCAGTATTTGTTGAAGAAGTGCTCCACCAGGAGCGGGATGTCCTCCTTGCGATCCCGGAGCGCGGGCAGCGCGATGTTGATGACGTTCAGGCGGTAGTAGAGATCCTCGCGGAATCTGCCCTCCTCGACCAGCTTCTTCAGGTCGGCGTTGGTCGCCGCCAGGATCCGGACGTCCACCCGCACGACTTCGGTCGAACCCAGCGGCATGAACTCCTTCTCCTGGATCACGCGCAGGAGCTTGGCCTGGGTCTCCACGGAGATCGTGCCGACCTCGTCGAAGAAGATCGTGCCCCGGTTGGCGATCTCGAAGTAGCCCTTGCGCGAAGCGATGGCGCCGGTGAAGGAGCCTTTGACGTGGCCGAAGAGCGTGGACTCGAGCAGGTCCGGCGGCAGCGAGCCGCTGTTGACCGGAATGAACATGTGGTCGGCGCGCTGCGAGTTGGCGTGAATCGCCTTGGCTATCAGCTCCTTGCCCGTGCCGGTCTCGCCGGTGATGAGGATGGTGGAGCGGCTGGAGGCGACTTGCGTCACCAGGTCGAGGCTGCGCAGCATCCGCTCGCTCTTGCCGACGATATTGGGGAAGCTGTACCGCTGCTTGAAAGCGCGCTTGAGCTGGGTGTTCTCGCGCTCCAGGCGCCGCTTGGAGATGATCCGGTCGATCTCGACCAGCAGTTGCTCGTTCTTCCAGGGCTTCTGGATGAAGTCGTTGGCGCCGGCCTTGAGCGCCTCGACGGCGACATCGATGGTGCCATAGGCCGTGACCATGAAGACCGGGAGATCCCGGTCGCGGTCGCGGATGTCCCGGAGCACGTCCATGCCGGAGCGGTCCGGCATCATCAGGTCCAGCAGCACCAGGTCGTAGTCCCGGCCTTCGATCTGGCGCAGTCCCTCGCCGCCGTTCTGCGCCTGGTCCACCAGGTAGCCCTCCAGCGTCAGGAGCGTGTCCAGGCTCTCGCGGATGTCCTCCTCGTCGTCCACAACCAGGACTGCGCCCTTGGGCTGCGCGGGGAGGAAGTCGCCGCCCAGATCGGTCTCAGGCATGCACGGCTTTCCTCGCCATCGGGAACTCCAGGTGGAACTGCGTGCCCTCGCCGGGCTGGCTGGAGACCTCGATGCTACCGCCGTGCTCCCGAACGATGCCGTAGCTCACCGACAGCCCGAGCCCGGTGCCCTTTCGGACCGTCTTGGTCGTGAAGAAGGGGTCGAAGATGCGGCTCAGGTTCTCCGGGTGGATGCCGTGTCCGGTGTCGCTGACGTCGACGCTGACGGCGCCCGCCTGGCGGCGGCTCCGGATGGTGAGCGTTCCGCCGGCACCCATCGCGTCCCGGGCGTTCAAGAACAGGTTCAGGAACACCTGCTGGAGCCGGCCGGGATTGCCTTCGACGGGAGAGACCTGCTCCTCCAGATCCAGTTCCACCGTGATGCCTGCCTTCTCCAACTGGTGCTCGATCAGGACCAGGCTCTCCTGAAGCACCCGGTTGAGGTCCACTTCCTCGAAGGTGGTCGTAGAGGTGCGAGAAAAGTTCAGCAGCGAGTTGACGATTTCGCTGGCGCGGAAGGTCTGCTTGGCGATCTTCTCCAGCAGCTTGGTTTTCTGATCGTCGCCGGAGACCTGCTTGGCCAGCATCTGGGCATAGGTGGAGATCACCGCCAGCGGCGTGTTGACCTCGTGCGCGACGCCGGCGGCGAGCAGCCCGACCGAGCTCAGCCGGTCGGCCTGGACCAGCCGCCGCTCCAGCTCGTCCCGCTCGGTTACGTCGTCGAAGATGATGAGGCGCCCGATCTGCTCGAGGTCGCGCGAGACCAGCGGGGCCGCAGCGATGTTGAGGATGGTCTCCCGCGGCGCCGGCGGCTCGGAGGGGACCGCCTGCGGATGCCCGTTCCCCCCGCTGGCCACCGGCAACTCGATCACCTTTGCCTGGGAGGGCGGCCGCAGCGCGTAGCGGTAGACGTGCTGGATGCCGCCATCGCCGCTCTCCGAGAGCTGGTGGATGAGGTCCGGCGGCAGCAAGTCGGCCAGCAGGTGGCCGACGGCGGCGTCGCGCGGGGTGCCCGTGAGCTGCTCCATGCGGGAGTTCCAGCTCTCGACGCGATCGTCCAGATCCGCGGCCAGGATGCCGACGTTGATGGACTCGACGATGTTCTCGCTGTACTCCTTCAACCGCTCGTACTCCTGCATCTTGCGCTCGAGCGACCGGTACAGCCGGGCGTTCTCGATGGCGATGCCGATGTAGCCCGAGACCGTGACCAGCAGCTCCAAATCGTCGCTGGTGAGGAAGTCGCCGCGCTCGGTGCGGCTCACGCCCAGGTGGGCGATGGTGCGGCCGCGCACGGTGCAGGGCACGTAGTAGGTGAGGTCGAGCTCGCCGATCGCCTCCCGCTGGGACGCCGGCCAGTTCTTCGAAACCACGTCGAGCTGGTGCCGCGTCTGCTCGAAGAACAGGTGGGGCTTGCCGGGCTCGGCGCTCAGGAAACCCAAATCCAGCGGGCGCCGGTCATAGCGGCCCGCCTCGGCGTCACGCAGCCGGAACCGGCCCTCGTCGTCGCTCAGGAAGAAGCACACCCGCTGGATCGACAGCGTTCGCCGGAGCCGATCGGCGGCCGAGCGCAACATGGCGTCCAGGTCGGTCTCCGAACTCAGCTCGCGGGCGAACTCGACCAGCGTGAGGCGGTAGTCGTACTTGTCTTTGTAGAGGACGTGCCGGTCGAGCCACTCCTGAATCCACTTCCGGATGGGCTGGAACACGAAGGCGGCGATCAGGATCAGAACGCCGGCCGCCGTCGGCCCCAGGTCCTCGAACTTGCCCAGCGCGTGCGGCCGGATCGTGTCGCGCGCATAGCCCACCAGGTAGTAGGGCATTTGCTCGTTCTTGCGCAGATA
>JBEKLW010000294.1:0-4365 GCA_050008815.1 Bryobacteraceae bacterium | reverse complement strand
CCATGCCGTTCGATCGGATTTCCGTCGATCCGAGAATCTGCCACGGCCAGGCGTGCGTGAAGAGCACGCGCATTCCCGTCCACCAGATCGTCCGCATGCTGGCGAACGGCGACACCGTCGAGGATCTGGTGGCCGAGTACCCTTCTCTGTCCCGCGAAGATGTAATGGCCTGCCTCAACTACGCGGCCGAGTTGGCTGAAGAGCAGGTCACGCCGATTCAGGTCCCCTGCCTCAGCTAGAACCCGACGTATTGCACTTCTTCCTCGAGCTCCAGGCCGAAGCGGTCGCGCACTCGCTGCTTGAGCTCCGCAACCAGGCTAACCAGGTCGCGCGCCGTGCCCGCCCCGGCGTTGTAGACGAGGTTCGCGTGGTAGTCGGCGACGCGAATATCGCCGCGCACCAGGCTCTTGGCGCCCGCCTGCTCGAGGAAGTACGCCGCGGGCGCCTTGCCTTCGCGCACCACCCGCTCCGGCGCCTGTGCCGCCACCGCCGGTGGCAGCTCGGCCAGGATCAGGTTCTTGAAGATGCTGCCGGCGCACTTCAGCGAGGGCGGGAACTTGCGGTTGCGCTCGGCGAGGATCTCGCCGGCCGTGCGACCGAGCTCGGCGGCGCCGGCGGCCTCGAGCGCCAGGCCGGCCGAGAGAATCACCCAATCCTTACGGCGCTTGAAAAGGCTTTCGCGATAGCGGAAGCCGCACTCGGCATTGCCGATGGAGCGCACCGACGCTCCGTCGAACAGCGTCACTGTCTCGACGACCTCGGAGATCGCGTGGCCGTAGGCGCCCGCGCTGCCATAGATGGCTCCACCGAGCGAGCCGGGAATGCCGGCCAGCGTCTCCACACCCTTCAGGCCGCGCTCGATGGCGAAATCCACCACCGCTCCCAGCTCCGCCCCGGCCTCGGCGGTGATGCGATGGCCCTCGGCGCGGAGGGCGTCCGCAGTGAGGCGGAGCACGACGCCCCGGAACCCCTCGTCGGAGATGATGAGGTTGGTCCCGCCGCCGATGACAAACCAGGGGAGCCCGCTCGCGCGCGCCAGGCCTAACGCTTCGACGAACGCTTCGACAGAGCCCGCCTCGGCGTAAACGTCCGCCGGGCCGCCGATCGCAAAGCGCGTGTGGCGGGCCAGCGGGGCGCCGGCCTGAACCTGTACATTGGGAATCTGGGCGAGACGGCGGAGGGTCTCTTCGATGGGGAACATTGAAGCTCCACCCATTATAGGCGGGCGTGCCGGGAAACCATCCTTTCCGGGCTTTCCGGCGGAGGCGATGAAGTTCTTGCGCAGCTTGAAGCGGAACAACCGCCGCGAGTGGTTCCAGCCGCGCAAGCCGGTCTACGAGGAGCTCGTGCGGCGGCCGATGATCGAGCTGGTGGAGGCGGTAAACGCCGCGCTGGCCGAGTTCGCGCCGGCTTACATCAACGAGCCCGAGGCGGCCATCTACCGCTTCTACCGCGATACGCGCTTCAGCCCCGACAAGACGCCGTACAAGACGCACACCGCCGCCATCTTCCCGCGGCGCGGTCTGCAGAAACACGCCTGCGCGGCACTGTACTTCAGCGTTTCGCCGGAAGAAATCGAGGTGGCGGGCGGCGTCTATATGCCGGCCGCGGAGGAGCTGCGCGCCATTCGAATGCACCTGCTCGAACACGCTAGCGAGTTCCGCCGGCTGCTCCGCAATCGCAGGCTGCGCGCGCTCATGGGCGAGCTCCAGGGCGATCAGCTTACGCGCGTGCCCAAGGGTTTTCCGGCGGAGCACCCGGCCGCGGATTTGGTTCGCTACAAGCAATGGCTGCTCTACGTCGTGCTGGACCCGCCGCTGGCGACCACGCCGAAGCTGTTTTCGGAGATCGTCAGCCGGTTCCGCGTCCTGGCGCCGCTCATGGAATTCCTGAACGCGCCGCTGGCCCCCGCCCGGCGGCCGGCCGGCGACGGTGGTTTCTTTGTGTAGGCGTCGCTTCGGCGATTCGCCGAGGACTGCATGCCATGGTTGAGGCGCCCAACGCCGGAGACGGGCCGTGAGGCTTTCGATCAGCGTCGAGTCCTACTCGGGCTACAAAGCCGACGAGCGGCCGTTGCGCTTCTACATCGGCGCGAGCGCTTACGAGGTCGCGGAAGTGCTCGACCAGTGGCACGGCACGGACGCGACCTATTTCCGAGTGAAGGCCGGCGATGGCAACACTTACGTCCTGCGGCACGCGCTCGGAGAGTCAGAGGACGCCTGGACACTGGAGGCCTTCCGCAGGGCGTAGGCCACGAGTGGCGACGCGGCCCGCTGAAGCGTGCGCTACACACTTCGTGGAGCGGCCTGCCCGGGCCGCCATACCGGTCCGGGCTAGCACAAGCTGTGTGATAGGATCGGGAGACAAGGAAGAGGACGGCGGTGCTCGACTTCGCGAAGGCTCGGGTTCTTGCGATCCAGGACTTCTGCCTGCTGGCCGGGCGGGCCGTCCGGAACATCGTCCGGCGGCCGCATTACGCGGGTGACGTCTTCGTCCAGATGGATATCATCGGCGTCGGTAGCCTGCCGATCGCGATCCCAACCGGGTTCCTGACCGGCGCCGTCCTGGCCATGCAAATGTCCCGGGCGCTTCAGCAGTACGGCGCGGTGAGCCAGACGGGCTCGCTGGTGTCGCTGTCGCTGGTCCGCGAGCTCGGCCCCGTGCTGACATCGTTGCTGGTGGCCGGGCGGAACGCCAGCGGCATCGCCAGCGAGCTGGGCTCGATGAAGGTGACCGAGCAGATCGACGCCATGCGCGCCCTGGGAACGGACCCGATCCAGAAACTGGTCACGCCGCGGCTCATCGCCATGTGCGTGGTGCTGCCGCTGCTGACCATCATCGCCGATTTTGTCGGGTTGTTCGGCGGTTTCCTCATCGCCTCGTTTAGCCTGAATCTCACGCCCGACCAGTATTGGACGTCGGCCTGGCAGTCCCTGCAGTACTCGGACATAAACCAGGGCCTGCTCAAGCCGCTGGTGTTCGCCTTCGAGATCGCCCTGGTGGGCTGTTACTTCGGGCTCACGACGACCGGCGGCACGCAAGGCGTGGGACGCGCAACCACGCAGGCAGTGGTCGTGTCTTCGGTTACGCTGATCCTGCTGGATCTTTTTATCACGCGAGTGTTTCTGAACGTCTGACGGCCGGATGCGGGATGCCTCACCTCAATCCGTTCTGCGGTTCGAGGACGTCACCGTCCGGTTCGACGAGCTGGCGGCGCTGGAGGCGGTGTCCTTCGAGGTCTTCGCCGGCGAGACGCGTGTTGTTTTTGGCGCCGCGGGGAGCGGGAAGACGGTGCTGCTGAAGACCGCACTGGGCCTGATCCGTCCGGACTCCGGGCGCGTGTTCGTGTTCGGCTCCGACATCACGCGGATGCGGGAGCAGGAGCTGTTTCAGCTCCGCAGCCGGATCGGCGTGCTGTTTCAGGAGGGCGGGCTGTTCGATTCGCTCAGCGTGGAGGAGAACGTGGGCTACGGCCTGGAGAACCTGGCGGAGTTCCGGCTGCCGCCGGAGGAGATCCGGAGCCGCGCCGAGGAAGCGTTGCGGTTCGTCGCGCTGGAGCACACCTTGGACAAGTTCCCGGCCGAGCTGTCGGGCGGCATGCGGCGGCGTGTCGGCATTGCGCGCGCGGTCGTCACCGCGCCCGAGCTGGTGCTCTACGACTCACCGACCGCCGGGCTGGACCCGATCACGGCCTATACGATCATCACCTTGATCGCCAAGGCGCGGGACGTCCAGAACACCACGTCCGTAATGGCGACGCACCGCTACCAGGACGGGCACTTCCTGGCGACGTGCCGCTACAATGCCCAATTGGGGTGGGTGGAGCCGGTGCCCGAGCCCGATCAGGCGGCTCTCGGCACCGTGTGCATGGTCATGCGCGAGGGCAAGGTGGCATTTGAAGGGACGTTCGAGGAGTTGACGGCGTCCACGGATCCGTACGTGTCGAAGTTTGTGAAGCGCGAAGAGTGACGATATGCCTGCGGCAAAGAAGGTCAAATGGGCTCAACTTAGAGTCGGTGTGATGGCCATCGTGGCCATGCTGATCCTGGCGGTGCTGATCTGGCTGCTCACCAGCCGCTCGCCCCTGTGGCAGAGCTACGCGGTCATTTACAGTTACGTCATCGACTCCGCGGGTCTGCCCAACGGAGCTCCGGTGCGTCTGAACGGCATCACCGTCGGCAGCGTTGACCAGGTGGAAATCTTCCGTTCCAGCGATCCGAACCGGACGGTGCGCATAACC
Source organism: Bryobacteraceae bacterium (assembly GCA_050008815.1). Lineage (GTDB taxonomy): Bacteria > Acidobacteriota > Terriglobia > Bryobacterales > Bryobacteraceae > JBEKLJ01. The sequence continues at coordinate 125 of JBEKLW010000294.1, read as the reverse complement.
CTGAAGATCGAGCAGGCCCACCTGAGGAACATCCCCATCGACTCGGTCGCCGACATCACTTCGGAGAACGTGCTCTCGGGCAAGTACGTGAGCATCAGCCGGGGCCGCAGCCCCCAGACCGTCAG
>JBEKLW010000293.1:0-4373 GCA_050008815.1 Bryobacteraceae bacterium | reverse complement strand
CCAAAGTGCCAGCCCGGCTCGGCGGGCTGGCGGTGGGAGCCCAGCTCGACGCACAGCTCGGGGCTGCCGGCCAGGAGCTCCCGGGAGAGGGAGATGATGGCGACCTCGGGCGCGGAGATCTGAAGGTAGTGCAGGAAGACGGAGGCCACGGCTTCATTGACCAGCACCCGCGGGTGCTGCGGGTTGTTGCGGAGCTTGACAACGTAGAAGCGGCCGTCATCGGCCTCCACCAGATGAGACTGTGCCCCGCCGCGCATCTTCCGGACATGGCGGCGGGCGTTGAGCGGCATGGGAAGCTGTTACCCTAGTCTTGGACTGAGGGGACGTTTCGGCGCCCGGGCCGGCGTGGACAGGGCGCTCAAAAAACGCTCACCCGAAGCCGCTGGCTTACGTGCGCGGTCCGGTGAGTGCGGGCGAATGAACAAGCCCCGAACTGAACCACGACCGTAAGGGAGTGGGCAACGGCGTTTTTTGAGCAGCCCGTGGATCCCGCCGAGCGGCGCGCCGCAAGGACATCTTCGAGGTCGGGAGAGCTGGCTCATGGACGAACAGGTGTCGCAAGCAAGCCCGGCGCGGAGCAAGGAGGAAGTTGCGCTGGAGCTGATGAAGTTCATCGCGGTCACGACGGGTTACGGGAAGGGCGCACAATCGGCGGGCTACACAGGGAAACCCACCAAGACCGCGGAAGAATACGCAGACGCCCTGCTGCAACTCTACCAACGCTGCCGGGAAGTACTCGGATGAAAGGGAGCGCCGGCTCGAGCCGGCGCCCAGTGAGCCTTTCGAGAGCTACTTCCGCCCCTTCTTGACGGCCTTCTTCTTCTTGGCCGGGGCCTTCTTCGCCGCCTTCTTGGCCGCCTTCTTGATCACCTTTTTGACGGCCTTCTTGGCCTTCTTAACGGCCTTCTTGGCCTTCTTGACGGCCTTCTTGGGGGCCTTCTTGGCCTTCTTGGCAGGAGCCTTCTTGGCCGCCTTCTTGGCGGGCGGCTTCACAACCGCCTTCTTGGCAGGCGGCTTCACAGCCGCCGCCACGGCGGGTGGCTTCACAGCCGCCGTCACGGCGGGTGGCTTCACAACCAGCGTCACGTCGGGTGGCTTCACAGCCACCGTCACGACCTTCTTCACCGGCACGGCAGCCTTCTCGGCAGGCTTCTTCTGAGGGAGCTCAACGGCCGGGGCCGGAGGGGCCGGCGCGAGCGGCGGTTGCAGGGGAGGAGCAAGAACCGGCGGGGCAAGGGGAGCGATCGGCTCCTCCTCGTCGTCCTCGTCCTCTTCGCTGACCAGGTCCGGGCCGTACTCTTCCAGGTCGGACTCCAGCTCTATGTGCTCATCGCTGTATTCAAAGTCGTCAAGCTCGTCCTTCGCCCGGGCGAGCTCCAGCTCATGGAACATTCGTTATGCCTCCTGTAGGAGCTTGATCACACATAGAATAACTCGTTTTCGAGAGAAGGCAAGAGCGGGCGCGAAAAAACATCGGCGCGGCTCACCCGGCGTGCGGCCTCTAGGCGGGCTGGGTGCGGACCGACCGGAACAGGGAGAAGCGGCTCGCGCGTTTCTCGACCGGGTTTTGGCCGGCGATGCTGGCGGCAAGCTGGGCGATGCGCTTGCCCAGCTCCGCCCGCGGCGAGATCAGCCGCCCGCTGGAGTGCGCCTCGGCGACCTCCCGGCGGTCGTCGGGCAGGATGGCCTCGACCGGCAGCCCGATCATCTTCCCCAGCTCCGAGGCGCTCAAATCCTGGTCCGCGAACACCCGGTTGACCGCGACCCGGATAAACTCCTTCGGGTGCCCCAGATTCGTGAGCCGGTCGATGATGCGGCGGCTCTGAAGCAGCGCTTCGACCTCCGGCGTCGTCACCAGGAAAATGGCGCTCAGCTCGGACATTAGCGCGACGTTGAGCGCGCACAGGCCCCGGCCGAGGTCTGCGATCACCCAGTCGTACTGCGAGCGGGCAATCCGCAAGATTTCCTCGAAGCCCCGGTTGCCGGGCAGCCCGGCCAGCGGGATTTCCGCGGGCGCGGCGAGCACGTCCAGGTGCGGCTGCACCGTGCTGACCATGCCCATCCAGAGGCTCTGGTCCATCCGGCTCAGGCTATTGACGGCGTCCAGAATAGAATAGCCGCCGTTGGCACGGAGCCAGAACCCGGCCGTCCCGGCCGCGAGGTCGAAGTCAGCGACGAGGACATTCCCCAGCTCCATCCGCCGCAGCTCGGCGGCGATGTGGCAGGCCAGCGTGGTGGCGCCGCAACCGCCGCGGGCGGAGACGAACCCTAGGGACTTGGTCGCCTGGCGCCGGGCGTCCGCCTGCATGCGCTCGCTGGCGATGGCGTCCAGCGCTGCCTTCACGGTTTCGGTCTTGAGTGGGGGATAGAGGAACTCGCGGACGCCCGCCCGCAGCGCGCTGACGATGATCTCCGGGTCCGCGGCGAGGCTTGCGCCGATGACCGCCGGCGGGTTGAGCATCGACCTAAGCTCCGCCATGACGGCATGCGCCGAGGGCCGCCCGAAGTCCAGGATGAGGACGTCCGGATTGGTGTATTCGAGTTTCTCGATTTCCCGGCTGGCGTCGGCCACGGCGAAGGCCACCCCAGCGGCGAAACTCTGGAGGCAGGCCACCATGCTGGCGCGGAAGTCGTCGTCCTCGATCACGATGCCGACGTGGATCACTGGGGAACCTCCCTGGAGAGCAAGCGTGGAAGCTGGAGGGTGAAGGTCGTGCCCTGGCTGGCATCCGAGTGGAAGGAAACGCGGCCGCCCAGGTAGCGCTCGGTCACGAGCTTGACGTAGTACGTGCCATGGCCCCGGCCCGGGCCCTTGGTCGAGCACGAACGGTTGAACAGTTGAAGCCGGACGGCGCGGGGCATCTCGCCGCCGTTGTGCACGCTGAAGACGACCTCGGCACCGGAGGGTTTGGCGCCGAAGGTGACCGTACCGCCGGGCGGCGTGGCCTCCAGGGCGTTGAGCAACAGCATCCCCAGCACCTTCCGGGCCAGGCTGGGATCGGTATCCGCGATGGCGTCTTCGGAGGGCGGCTGCAAGCTGATCTGGCGACCATCGGCGGCCGGGTGGTGATCGAACTCCGCCGCCGCATCCCGTATGAGTTCTCCGGCGGCCACTGCCTGGCGGTTGACGACCAGTCTTCCGCTCTCCGCCGCAGTCAGTTCGGCCGGCTCACGGACGAGGCTGACCAGGCGGCTGGAAGCAGCCGTCAGCAGTCCCAGCACACCCTCGCGGGCCTCGGCGCTGGCGCTGGCGAAACTGCCGGCGAGCGCTTGGATTTCGACCGCGGAGGCCAGCGCTTCATGCAGCACGACGTGCTCGACCCAGTTTTCCCGCACGCCGTCAGAGACATCGGCGGCGCAGACCATCGTGAAGGGGCGGCCGGAGATCTCGAGCGGCGTGGCCGAGAAGGCCAGCTCCAGCGCCTCCTCGCCCGCGGCGGTCTGGCGTCGCATGTGGCACACCCAGGTCTGGGCGTGGCCCAGCCGTGCTCCTACGATCGCCCGGAAGGCGCCGCAGAAAGCGCAGGCTGGGGTGGAGCCGCAGCCTTGATCGGTTTCGGTGGAGTGGATGCATTCCAGCACCTCCCCGGGGCGCAGACCGTTGATGTCCTCGAGCGCCTCGGCGCCGACGAAGTCCAGCAGGCGCTGGTTGGCCAGCACGATCTGCCGGTGCGGGTTCAAGAACATGGCAATGGCCGGGAAGCCATTCAGGATAGGCTGGATGGCCGGGACGGCCTCGAGCAGTCGGGCGTCGGCCTGAAGCTCCTCGGCGGGCGCGCGGTCGCCGAGCGGATCAGAAGGAGTGGCGGATTCCATCATCAGTTATGTTTGCATAGATGCCCCGTTGAGGGCAATAGATGCACGCAAAGTTGGGTTTCTTCCGCCGCAGATGGTTCTAGTACACATAGAACCGATGAGGGCGCTACAGCGCGCAAAGGGGTGGCTCTCCGGAGACTGCGGCCGGCGCGATGGAACGCCACCGAAGCCACGGCAGCCGCGCCCAGCGGGTGCGCTGCACGCGGGTTGCGGAAACCGTCAGCCGCGCCGCGGAGTAGGGTAGAATGAAGTGTCTCGGGCCGTGGCGCAGCCTGGCTAGCGCGCTTGCTTGGGGTGCAAGAGGTCCCGGGTTCAAATCCCGGCGGCCCGACCAAACCCCGCTGATTCATTGACTTGCCTGATCTCTGCCTTTGTCGAAATAGAGCCAAGAACGCTTGCTATGGTTGCACGCGATCTGTCCGCCGGTCCAATGCGAAAGCCGTCTCGGAACGGCGCAACTGCCGAGCAGCCTCGGCGAACTGTCGTGCGAGCGCGGAGTCTCTGTGTGACAAATCGAGTTCTGACTCTACGCGCAACAGCGGTGAGTCGTGCGATTC
>JBEKLW010000292.1:0-4386 GCA_050008815.1 Bryobacteraceae bacterium | reverse complement strand
TAGTTGATAAGGTGATGGATCTGGCGCTCCAGGATAGGCTCGTAGTCTTCCTGCATCTGCCGGCCAGCCGCCTGCACGACATTCTCGATGAATCCACACAACTGCGTGCAATGCTCTCAAAGGCCGTGGCGACAACTAAAGGAAAAGCAAAATGAGCGGTTGACGTCCTTGTCGATTTTTCCACGGCGGATGCGGTCTTCGACAACGTGCGGTCCGCCGTCGAACTTTCCCTGCCCCTCGTCGAGGGAACCACGGGCTGGCAGGACCGCCTCGTGGAAGTGCGGGCCCTCGTCGGGAAAGGCGGCATCGGTTTCGTGTACGCCTCGAATTTTTCGCCGGGCGTGAACCTGTTTTACAAAATCGTCGAGCGGGCGGGGCGTGGGGGCATCGCTGTGCTCTCCTACCGCGAGCTGCAGGAGCTGGGCCAATTGTACCGCCAAGTGGCGGCGGATTTGGCGGCAGCTCGTGAAGACCCGCTCAGCCGACGCCTTGCAGACTACCTCAATCAGCTTCTCGGCCGCGCGCACAACCTGATCTACATGGGCCGGCAGGTTCGCGCCAAGGGAATTCTCTATTTTTACCAGCGAACTTTTCCGGAAGTATTCCGCGCTACATTCAACTACACCCTACTGGCATTTGCGATCTTCGCCGCCGGGGCCGTGGCCGGACTGCTTGCCAGCCTGGCCGACCCAGGCTTCCAGCGCTATTTCCTCGGCCCGAGAATGACGGAAACCATCGAGCGGCACGAGATGTGGACTCACTCGATCGTCAGCATCAAGCCGCTGGCATCGAGCACGATCATGACCAACAACCTCTCCGTCTCCTTCGTGGTTTTCGCGCTCGGCATCACGGGCGGCCTGGGAACCGTCTTCATGCTTCTCCAGAACGGTTTGCTGATGGGCGTCATCGGCGCGGCGTGCTGGCAGGCCGGGATGAGCCGACAACTGGCGGAGTTCGTGACGCCCCACGGCGTGCTGGAGCTGCCCGCTATTTTCATTGCCGGCGGCGCGGGGCTGCTGATCGCGCGCGGGCTCCTTTTTCCCGGGCAGCGAGCGCGGCGCGATGCGCTCGTATTCTATTCCAGCCAGGCCATTCGTCTGGTACTTGGGATTATCCCCTGGCTGGTCGTGGCAGGAATTGTGGAAGGATTCGTTTCACCCACTACGCTACCCGCCGTGAGCAAATTCCTCCTCGCTGCGGGACTGGGGGGCGTGGCCGCACTCTACGTCACGCAGGCGGGAAAGCCAAGCGCCTCATAGCGTCTTGTCGCGCCACCCTTCGGGGCGGCGCGACGTCGGGCGAAAGGCCGGCCAACGGTTGCAAGTTGCTGGGCTGAGGCGCCGCTCTACAGCAGGCTTCGCTCCTTCACCTGCAAGTATTGATTGACGAGGCCGGTCGCGAGCCGCTCGGGTTCGATTTCGAGCGCCAGCGCGCCCTGCTGGCGCAGGCGGCGGAGCAGCACTTCGCGCCGGTGGACGAGCTCCAGGCCCGCGACGTAGCGGTACATTCCCGTTGATGTTTCCGGCCGCCGGCTGAGCAGATTCTCCAGGTCGGGCTGGCCAAGAGCTACGAAGAGCACCAGGTGATGCATCGCCAGGCGCGAGGCGCTTTCGATGACGTCCGGCGTGCCGGCGGTCTCGGCGAGGTCGGTAATCCAAACCACCAGGCTGCGGCGACGCTGGCGGGAGAGAAGCGTGTCGGCAGCGCGGCTGTGATCGGCCTCGAGGAATTCGCCGTGAACCAGCGCCAGCCGGTCGAGCATCTCGCGCAGGTGGGAAGCGCCGCGCGCCGGCGCCATCCGTGCCTGCACGTCCCTCCCGTAAGCGAGCAGCCCGACCATGTCGCCGCCCGCAATCGCCACCTGGGCGAGGCTCAGGACTGCGGTGGCGGCATAATCGAGCTTGGTCAAGTCGCCCAGCCGCGCCAGCATCAAGCGGCCGGCGTCGAGCACCACCTGCACGGTCTGGCTGCGCTCGGCTCGATAAACCTTGGTAATCAGCTTGCCGCGGCGCGCAGAGGCCGTCCAACAGATGTCGCGCAGGTCGTCACCTTCACGATAATCACGCAGGTTCTCGAATTCGCGCCCGCGCTCCGGGCGATGCTGCAAGCGTTTCTCGAGTTCGATTTGCCGGCTGCGAATCAGATAGAGCGAAAGCTTTTTCGCTTCCTGGAGATTGGGATAGACGCGCACCGTCTGGCGGAGGTCGGCCATGGCGCGGCGCTCAGCGAATTGCAGCCCACTGCGATAACGAATGAAGACCCGGCCCAATGAATGGTCTCCGCGCGCCCGGGGGAAGATCGTGTAGTGGGCCTGCGCGGAAGCGCCTGGTGCCGCCCGCGCCGGGACGGCCGGCGGCAGTGTCCGCAGAGGCGGTGGAACCTCATCCTCGATGTTGCAGTCGATGGCGACCCGGCCGCGGTTCGTCACTTCCAGGCACACTGTGGCATCGTTCGCCAGCGCTACGGGCGCCGACCAGACGCGTGCGATGTCTATTTCCTCGGGCCGGGGCAGGCGCCACCAGTCGTTCCACCACAGGACAGCCACCAATACGTCCCAGGCCATCATCGCGTAGGCGAAGCGAGGCTCCCACCAGGCTGGGCCCAGCCACACCAGACCCACGATCAACGCCAGGAAGAATCGGGTCGAGAACGCCCCGGGCCAGCGGCCAAAGCCGCGGGCGGCTCGCGTAATGCGCGGAGGGATCAGCCGGGGCTGCTCCGTCACTTCGGCACCTCAACGCCGGCGAGGACTTCCGCGATGACGCGGTCCGGAGTAACGCCTTCCAGATCCGCCTCGGGCTTCACCAGCAGGCGATGACGCAGGACGGCGGGTGCGGCCTGCTTTACATCATCCGGCACCAGGTAGTCGCGGCCGTCGAGCGCCGCCAGAGCTTTCGCGGCCTGCATCAGGCTGACCGTGGCGCGTGGACTGCCGCCGAGCGTCAGCGCGGGCAAGTCGCGCGTGCGGCGGACAATGAGGGCGATGTATTTGAAGAGGGTGGCCTCGACGGTCACCGCCGCGCTCTCGCGCCGCGCTGCAGCGAGCAGTTCGCTCTCCATCGCCTGCAATCCCAGCGCGCCCAAATCGCGCGGGTCGAAACCGTTCTGATAGCGGTTCAGGATTTCAATTTCGTGATTGGTTTCGGGGTAGCCGATGTGGATTTTCATCAGGAAGCGGTCAAGCTGCGCCTCGGGCAGGGGATACGTGCCCTCGAATTCTACGGGGTTCTGGGTGGCGAAGACGGTGAAGAAGTTGGAGAGTGGATAGCGCGTGCCGTCGAGCGTGACCTGGTGCTCTTCCATGCACTCGAGCAGCGCCGCCTGCGTGCGGGGCGGCATGCGGTTCACTTCGTCCACGAGCAGCAGATCGGTAAAGACCGGGCCGCGGCGGAAGGAAAACGCCCCGCTCGCCGCGCTGTAGACGTTCACGCCCAGAATATCGGCGGGCATCAAGTCGGGCGTGCACTGCACACGCTGGAAGTTCAGGTGGCAAAGCTGCGCCAGAGCCTTGACGGCCAGAGTCTTGGCGATGCCGGGCACGCCTTCGAGCAGGGCGTGACCCCCCGCCAGGAGCACGGCCAGCAGCTGACTGATGACGTCCTCCTGGCCGACAATCACCTTGCCGAGTTCCGTCCGGGCCTGACGTGCAAATTGCCCCGCAGCTCCTCCCATAGATCATCCTCCCATTTTCCCCAAACGCAGACGGCGCGTGTGGTCATGCAGCGATTGAACCAGGGCCATGGCCTGCGGTCCGGTCACCCGGCCGCCCCGCAGGACTTGGTCGCAGAGGCGGAGCGTCTGGAGCAATCCTGCCTCCTGCCGGCTAGCGCGAACGCTCACGGCGCGCTCCAGGTTTTCGATGCTCGCCGATGGAGCGAGCCCCAGCCGACGCTCGAGCAGTGACCGGAAGCGCCGGAATGCCGCCTCGACCGCTCCTGCCGGGGCGCGCTTTCGCTCATAAAGATCGCCCATCGTTTCGACGAATTCGAGCGGCGATAGTCTGGATTCTTCATGGTGCACTGCGATCGGGCCGCTCCGGCGACCGTAGGTTAGCAGAATACACAGGAACAGAACCCCGAGCTGGGCGAGCGCCCAGGGGACAGGGGTCTGCCCGAGGTAGTCCCAGAACCCTGCCCGGACGCCGTGGAAATATTCGTCCCAAAGAACGTGCGTTCCTGCGGGAGGGCCGATGGAGTTCAATAGAAGCCGCAGGTTGGCAGCGCGTGTCAGCCCGTAATTGGTGAGCGGGCCGGAACTCGCCCACCAGATTACCGTGCCTTGCCCCAGCCGCGCAGCGACCACTACGGCTCCGTGCTCATCGCCGAAGTAGGGGACATAAGCGGGAAACTTGTTTCCCCAGCGTGCTCCGGTCTTCATCGAGACGGC
>JBEKLW010000291.1:0-4386 GCA_050008815.1 Bryobacteraceae bacterium | reverse complement strand
CCCGGGTCGCGGCAGAAGGGGCACAGCGCGGCGTCGCTGATGTTGTTGCAGACCTCGCACAGTCCGAGCTTGTCCTTGACGTCGAAAAGGGCCTGGGCGAGGCGCTCAGCGTCCTCGCGCGGAGCACGGAGCATGTGAAACGCGAGCCGTTGGGCCGACTTCTGCCCGATGCCAGGCAGGTGCTTGAATTCCTGGATCAGGCGGGCGAGCGGTTCGGCGTAGTCCGGCATTACGTGCGTCCTGAGCGAAGACGGCTGTCGCGCCCGGGGAAGCGGCGACAGTTCCGAGCGATAGCGGCTGCGCTGTCCGCGCGCGGGAGAGCAGCGCTTGAAACAGAGGTGTCAGTCACCGTTTTCCCCTAGAACAGACCTGGCGGCAGCCCCATGCCGCCCAGCATGCCGGCCATCTTCTGCCGCGCCGTCTCGTCAACCTTCTTGGCGGCTTCGTTGAAGGCGGCCATCACCATGTCTTGCAGCATCTCGACGTCGCCCGCCACCTCGGGGTCGATCGTCACGCCCAGGACGTTCTTCTGGCCGTCCATCTTCACCGTGACCATCCCGCCGCCGGCGGAGGCCTCGACGCGGATCTGCGCGATCTCCTCCTGGAGCTTCTGCTGCATCTGCTGGGCCTGCTTCATCATGGTTTGCATGTTTCCGGGCATCTTCATGGGACCGCTCCTCAACGACCTATTCTTTCAGATTCCGGACGACGCGCACCTCGGCGTCGGGAAAGGCCTCGCGGAACCGCAGGACCCCAGGGTGCGAGAGCGCGCGCAGGGTGGCCTCGTCCTCGGCGGGCGCCGCGGCCGGGGTTGACTCGGGGGCGTGTGCGGCGGCCTCGCTCACGGTGATCTTCACGCGCCGGGCGGCCAAATCGAGGCGCTCGAGCGCCTTCTGGACATCCGCCGCCTGCATAGACAGCGCAAACTGCTGCGGCGTGGTGAACCGCAACTCCTGGCCGGCCTCGACCAATTCGGAGTGCTCGACGGCATCCGCCGTGAACGCCAGACCGAGCGCGTGGAGGGCCGCGACCAGCCGCTCCTTCAGCCCGGCGGCGGAGGCGCCCGCCGGCGCCGATGCGCGCGCCGCGTGCCCGCCCGAAGGCGAGTGCTTCGCGGGCGCCGGGCTAGGACTCGGCGACGGGCCGGCCCCCGCCAGACCCGCCAGCGCCTCCTCGATCGGGATCAGCTTGCCCGCCTCGACTAGCCGGATCAGACCCAACTCCAGGTGCAGCCGCGGCTGAAGTGAATACTGGAGGTCGCGGAAGAGGTCCAGCGTGAGCTGGAGATAGCGCGTCAGGTCTTGCTCGGTGAACGTCGCGGCGATCTCGGCCAGCCGCCGCCGCTCCTCGGGCGAGGCGGCGATGAGGCGGTTGACGCCGCCGGCGATCTTCGAGACCAGCAGGTTGCGGAAATAGCGGGCCAGCTCGCGCACGAATTGCTGGAGGTGCTGCCCGTTTCGAACCAGGCCATCGACGATCTCGAGCATGCGTGCCGCGTTGGACTCCCGCAGCGCCTGCGTGACCTGGTCGAGCGTGTCGATGGAGTAAGCGCCCAGCAGGGCGCGGATCTCGGCGGCCTTGAGCGTGGTGCCGCAGCAGGCGATGGCTTGGTCGAGCGCGGAGAGCGAGTCGCGCAGGCTGCCCTCGCCCACCTGCGCGAGCACGGCCAGCGCCTCGGGATCGGCCTCAATGCCCTCCTGCTTGGCGATCCACTCCATGCGGGCGACGATTTCCTCGAAATCGATCGAGCGGAAGCTGAAGTGCTGGCAACGCGAGGCGATGGTGGCGGGGATCTTGTGCGCCTCGGTGGTGCAGAGGACGAAGACCACCCACTCGGGCGGCTCCTCGAGCGTCTTCAGGAGCGCGTTGAAGGCCTCGCTGGTGATCTGGTGGGCCTCGTCGATGATGAAGACCTTGTAGCGCTCGCGTGCGGGGCGGTACCGCACGTTCTCCCTCAGCTCGCGCATCTCGTTGATGCCGCGGTTGGAGGCGGCGTCGATCTCGATGACGTCTACGGCGTTGCCGCCGGCGATCTCGAGGCAGCTTGCGCACACGCCGCAGGGCGTGATGCTGGGGCCCTGGACGCAGTTCAGACACCGCGCCAGGATGCGCGCGACGGTGGTCTTGCCGGTACCGCGCTGCCCGGAGAAAATGTAGCCGTGCGCGATCCGGTTCTGCGTGATCGCATTCTCCAGCGTGGTGCGGACGTGCTCCTGGTTCACCAGCTCGGAGAAGCTCTGGGGCCGGTATTTTCTGGCGATGACCTGGTACATGAGGGTGAGTGTCCAGCCCTGCCGCGCGGCTGACTCGCTTCTTACGCACCGCAGCGGCGCTGCGCCGGAGGCGCCCAGCCAGAGCGGTCAGCACCCAGGCCCCAGGTGATCCGCGGCACACGAGCCGCACCACTACCGTTGCTTCCTTCCGGACCTGGCGGGGTTCGCGGCCGCCCGTTGCACGGAGCCCGGAGCCTGGAACCTCAATCATACCTGATGGAGCGGCTCGGCCATCAGCCGGTTTGTGTTTGACCGTACGGCCAGCGGCCGTGTGGTACAATCGGCGGACCAGGCAATGGACAGGCCCCGATCGCTGCCGAGAATCGTTGCTGTCGGAACCGCCGTGCCTCGGCAGCGCTATTCCCAGCAGCAGTTGCTAGAGATGGCGGGCCGGGACCGGACGCGCGAAACGTTCTTCCTGAACAGCGACATCGACTACCGCCACCTCTACTTCGAGCCCGGGTTTACGGGCCAGGAAACCATCGACGAGATGCTTGCCCGTGCGCGCCAAGGCGCGGCCGAGCTCGGCGTCGAGGCCATCCGGCAATGCCTGGAGCGCGCGGGAGCGGACACTTCCGCCGTGGACTTCCTGACGACGGCCACGTGCACCGTCACCCTGTGCCCGCACCTGGACACTGTGTTCATGCGTGACTTGCAGCTCTCGCCTTCCGTCCAGCGGGCGCATATCGGCGACACGGGTTGTGCCGCCGCGATGGTTACCCTGCAGGCCGCGTGGAACCACCTCCGCGCGTTTCCCGATCACCACGCCCTGGCAGTCGCTACCGAGCTCTGCTCGGCCGCCTACTACCGTGACGGAAGCGTGGAGTCGATCGTCGGAGAAGCCATATTCGGCGACGGCTCCGGCGCCCTGTACCTGACCTGCTCGGGCACGGGATTCGAGGTGGTCGCGAACAAGACCCTCATCCGTACCGAACACATGGGCCTGACGGGGTTCCAGTTCCCCGGGGGCTGGCGCCGTCTGGTGCTTTCCAAGGACCTGCCCGCCGTCGGAGCCGTGGTCCTCGAAGAGCTGGTAGGGTCGCTCCTGGAGGAGCAAGGCCTCAAGAAGTCCGATATCCGCTTCTGGATCCTGCACTCAGCGGGGAGGAAAGTGCTCGACAGAGCGAAGGAGCGTCTCGGGCTCAGCGAGCAGGACCTCTGTTACTGTCGTGACGTGTTCAGAAGGTACGGCAACATGTCCTCCGCCACCGTTCTCTTTGTGCTGGACCAGGTCATGAGCTCCGGGCTCCCGCGGCCTGGAGACCTTGCCGTGATGGCCGCCATGGGGGCCGGCTTCGCCGCCGAGACGGCTCTGCTTCGCTGGGTGGAATGATTCCTCCGCAGTCGAGAAGCGCCGCGCTCGGGAGTGCGGCGTCGTGGTGATGCGCTACACCAACCGGCGCTAGCGAGAACGTTCGACCTGATCGCAGGAAGACTCTTCCGAGTCGCGGACGCGGGACAGCGCTGACGACGGCAGCGAGTCCGCGATCCGCCTGGCGACGTGAAGCCCAATGCCCCCACCGAGCCGCGAGGCTCGCCACTCAACCTCGAAACCGGCAGCTCGAAGCGCGTTTTCGAAGTCTCGCATGGTCAGATACCGGCGAATGGACAGCCCCAGATAACCGTAAACAATCGGCTCTCGATGCCACAGCCACCCTGCCAATCGCCCGGCGTTCCACATATACCCAATAAACAACTCGCGCCATAGTCTCCCAGCGGGTTTGCAGAAGTCGAGGTTCAGCAGTATCCCGCCGGGTCTGATCACTCGAGCGATCTCCCGCAACGCTTGCCCAACGTCCGCGGTGTTCCGAAGCCCGTAACCGATGCTGACCACATCCATACTGTTGTCGGCGAGGCACAGCTCCAACATGTCGCACGCCACCAGGTGCAAGGAGGAACCGTCGCTGCGCGACCGGCGTTGGGCCTCGGTCAACATTTGCGCGCTAAAATCGAGCCCGACGGCAAGCCTCGAGCCGGTGCGGCGGGCCAGTTCACTCCCCAGGTCACCCGTTCCGCAGGCTAAGTCGAGGATTCGTGGACGACTGACGGCACGCGCTGCGCCCTGCTCTATTAGCAGGGCTTTCCAGCCTCGGTCCATCCCGAAGGAGAACAG
>JBEKLW010000290.1:0-4419 GCA_050008815.1 Bryobacteraceae bacterium | reverse complement strand
CTTGCAGCGCTCGCCGGCGCCGCGAGGGAAGCTAAGCAGCAGCAGCGGAAGGTCGTCGCCCGCGCGCAGCAGGAGCTGCTCACGTCCCCTCATCCGGTCCATGATCCCCTCAAAGATGCCCCGGGGATGAACCCCCGGCGTTCGGCGGCCCCACATAGCTCGCCCCCATTGTGACACACCCACGCGGCGGCGCTGTTTCCGCCCAAATCCCGCTTCTTTTGCCGGAATGGAGCGGCTTTTGTTATTCTGGCAAAGATAGGGCAACGCATCCCCTGCCCATGCGTTACACCAGCCATCGCACCGGCGGCTATCTCCAGGAGTACTTCCCACCCGGAGTCAAGTGGCTGCTCATCATCAACGTCGCGATCTTCGTCCTGGGCTTCCTGGGCGGACTGTTCTTCCCGGAGGACCTGTTCGAGGCGTTCGGTCTGGTCCCGGCCGACGTCGTGCTCTGGGGTCAGGTCTGGCAGGTAGTCACCTACATGTTCCTGCATGGCTCGGTGCTGCACCTGGTACTCAACATGCTGGGGCTGTGGTTCTTCGGACCGATGCTGGAGCGCGACTGGGGAACCAAGCGCTTCCTTCAGTACTACTTCCTGTGCGGGGTGGGCGCGGCGCTGTGCGTCATCGGGCTGGCGTTTCTGGTCGACTGGTACCGCGGCCCCAGCGAGGCCCTGCTGCGGACCATTGGGGCCTCGGGCGCGATCTACGGCGTGCTGCTGGCTTACGGCGTTCTGTACCCGGATGCGCAGGTACTATACCAGTTTCTGTTCCCCATCAAGGCCAAGTACTTCGTGCTGATCGTTGGGGCTGTGGCATTCTTCAGCTCGTTCTCGCCAGGCCGCGGCATCAGCCATACGGCCCACCTGGGCGGGATGATCTTCGGCTACGTCTTCCTGAAGACCCGCTACCGGCGGCTGAGCCTGTTCGGGCCGCTGCGCCAGCAGGTTCAGAAGTGGAGAATGCGCCGGGCCCAGCATAGGTTCCAGGTTCACATGCGCCGGGAGAAGTCGGACCGGGATCGGTGGCTGCAGTGAGAAGAGCGGGCAGCCGGTAGCGGACAGCCGACAGGGGGGAGCCATTCCACGTGGAACATAGGCCGCCCGGCCGCGTCCAACCCGATGGGGTGCACCCCGCTCTGATATAGTTCTCCCTAAGGGGCAGCGATGAAAACTTCTCACGGATTGACTCTCCTGGAGGTGTGCGGTCTGGCTGTGGCGCTGGGCCCCGCTTTCGCCCAGCAAGGTCCCACGCGGGAGGGAAGCGAGACCGTCGCCAAGCCGCGGCAGAAGGCCGAGGGCGCCGCCGAGCCCGCCGAAGGCCCCAGGATCCCCTCGAAGTTCGACCGGAGGAAGCAGGAAGTCCCGGAGGGCACGCCGAGCTTCCGGAGCGACGTGACCACGGTGGCGCTGGACGTGGCCGTCCTCGACAACAAGGGCCGCTTCATCCCCAACATCCCGCGCGGCAACTTCCGCGTGCTCGAGGACAGCGCGCCGCAGCAGATCGCCAGCTTCTCCCTGGGCGAGGCGCCGATGACCGTGGTGCTGCTCATCGAGTTCTCGAATCTGTGGCAAAGCTACTACACCCAGACCTGGTACCAAACCCTGACTGCGGCGTATGGGTTTCTGGAGACGCTCAAGCCGGAAGACTACGTGGCCGTGATCGCCTACGACATGCGGCCGGAGATTCTCACCGACTTCACCACCGACAAGCGCGAGGCCCGCGAGGCGATGGGGCGGCTTCAGATCGCGGCGTTCTCGGAATCGAACATGTTTGACGCTCTGGCCTTCACCATCGACCGTATGCAGACCATCGAGGGCCGCAAAGCGATCGTGCTCATCGCTTCCGGCTGGGACACCTTCAGCAAGCTGACCTTCGACAAGGCGCGCAAGGCCGTCCAGGAGGGCGGTGTGCCGATCTACGCGATCGGGATCGGTTGGGCGTTGCGGGAGTACCTCGATGCGCACGGGTACACGGGGGCGCAGTTCCGCATGGATGGCTACCTGGCGGAGAATGCGATGCGGACGTTCGCGAAGGAGTCGGGCGGGCAGGCGTTCGTTCCGCGGTTCGAGGGCGAGTTCCCCAACATCTTCCGGGGGATCGCCCAGGCGCTGCGCAACCAGTACAACCTCTCCTACCGCCCGACCAACCAGGTGCGCGACGGCAAGCTCCGCCGCATCAAGGTCGAGCTGGTGAATCCAGCCACCGGCGAGGCCCTGCGGATCACCGACGACAAGGGCAGGCCGATCAAGTACACGATCATCGCCAAGAGCGGCTACACGGCGCCGCGTGCGGTCGAGTAGCGCCAGCCCGAACGCCGGTCACAGCGCAAGCCGAAAGTCAAGCCGGTCAACCATTGGTTTTCCAAATCTTTACGAATTCGCAAAAAACACGTTGACAGGCCCGCTGCGGCTCTGATAGTTTCGCTCATCTCCTTTTTTTATGCGAGGCACTTGTCCTAATACCACGCCCGCCCGAATTCTGCTCGTGGACGACAACCACCTGGGGCTCATAGCCCGCCGGTCGGTCCTCGAGGAACTCGGGTACTCGATCACCACAGCCACCCAGGGGCAGGAAGCCCTGGAGCGGTTCACGGGCGGGAAGTTCGACCTGGTCATCACCGACTACAAGATGCCGAAGATGAACGGCCTGGAGCTGATCAGACGGATTCGAGAGCAGGCCGCCGGCATGCCGATTATCCTGATTTCCGGCTACGCCGAGGCGCTGGGCCTGACCGAGTCCTCCAGCGGCGCCGATGTCGTGATCCCCAAGAGCGCCAACGAGGTGCCGCACCTGGTGCGCTCGGTCGGCCGTCTGCTCAACCGCAACGCGCCGAAGAAGCCGGCCGGCTCGCAGCGGCATCTGAACGGACGGAGGCGGCGGGCCTGACTTGGCTGCGGTCGCCTATAGTAGTGATTTGACACCAACCTCGAGAGCCCTCGCCGCCACCCTCACGCTAGCCGCCGCAGCGCTGCCGGCTCAGAGGCCGGCGGCCCGCGCATCGGCCCCCGAGACCCGCCAGAGGATCGTGCGCAGTTGGATGCGGACCATGACGCTGCGGCAGAAGGCGGCACAGCTCGTCGTGCTGCCGTTTTACGGGGACGCCCTGAACCCGCGCTCGGAGGACTACCAGCGCTACCTGGGCTGGGTGCGGAACCTGCGCATCGGCGGGCTGATCCTGCTGAACCGCGTTCAGGACGGCCGCCTCCGCCACGCCGAGCCGCACGCCATGGCCGCGTTTCTGAACCGCATGCAGAGGGCGGCCACGATCCCGCTGCTGGTGGCGGGCGACTTCGAGCGCGGCGACTCGCTGCGTCTGGAGTCCAGGACGGAGTTCCCGCACCTCATGGCGTTCGCCGCCACGCGCGACCCGGCGCTGAGCCGGCGGGAGGGTGAGATCACGGCACGGCAGGCGCGAGCGCTGGGGGTGCCCTGGATCCTGGCGCCGGTGGCCGACGTCAACAACAACCCGGACAACCCCATCATCAACATCCGGTCCTACAGCGAGAACCCGGAAGAGGTGTCCGCGCACGTCCGCGCGTTCATCGAAGGCGCCCACGCCTCGGGTGGCCCGGTGCTGGTGACGGCCAAGCACTTCCCCGGCCACGGCGACACGTCCATCGACAGTCACATGGCCCTGGCGGTGAACAGCGCCGCCCGCGAGCGGCTCCAGAAGGTGGAGCTCGTGCCCTTCCAGGCCGCGATCGCTGCGGGCACGGACGCCGTCATGACCGCGCACATCGCCGTGCCGGCGCTGGACGCCGCGGACGTGCCCGCCACGCTTTCGCGGCCGATGCTCACCGGGCTGCTGCGGGGAGAGCTGGGCTTTCGCGGCCTGATCTCGACCGACGCGCTGGACATGCTGGGCATCACCCAGCAGTGGAACGCCGGGGAGGCGGCCGTCAGGGCGATCGAAGCCGGCGCCGACATCCTGCTGATGCCCACCGACGCGGAGGCCACGATTGCCGCGGTGGTGAGCGCGGTCCGGAGCGGCCGGATCAGCCGGGAGCGGCTGGATGAGAGCGTGACGCGGGTCCTGGCCGCGAAGGTCCGCCTGGGCCTGCAGCGGCGGCGCATCATCAACCTCGACGGCATGATGGACCAACTCGACATGCCCGAGGACATCCAAACCGCGCAGGAGGTCGCCGAGCGCGCCGTGACCCTGGTGCGGAACACCGGCCCCAGCGTACCCCTGTCGAACCCGCAGCGTGTCTGCTTCGTGCTGCTGATTGAGAGCCGCGGATCGCAGCAGGGGCGAGCGTTCGCCGCCGAGATCCGCCGGCGCGCGGCCGAGGCACGGATCATGACGCTCGATCCGGCGGCCAGCGAAGCGGAACTCGCGCAGGCAGCCGAAGCGGCCAAGGCGTGCGACGCGGTCGTCGCCGGGGCGTTCGTCTCAGTGGCCGCCTACCGCGGGAG
>JBEKLW010000029.1:0-11451 GCA_050008815.1 Bryobacteraceae bacterium | reverse complement strand
TCGGGGTGAGTCCTCGACGTACTGTTCAAGTACGCCTGCGGGCTCACCCCTTCGCGCGCCTTGAATCTACCGGCCTCGCGCGGCGCCTCGCTTCGAACGGTGTGAGAAGATCGGGCTAGCCGGGCTCGCGGCCGGGCGGAGCGGACTCAGCGCTTGGCGGCGTCGAGGTTGAGCACGCGCAGGATCTCGGAGTAGAACTCCAGCGCGCTCTCGGTCTCCGGGTGGTCGCGTCCGATCGCCTTCTCCAGGATCGCGATCGAGACTTCCAGGAGCTTCTTGGTGTCGGTCAGGCGGCTCTGCTCGCGATAGGTCTTGGCCAGGTCGTGGAGACTCTTGACGATCTCCGGGTGCTTGGGCCCGAGGGCCCGCTTGACCATCGCCAGCGCACTGGCGAACAGCGTCTCGGCCTCCCAGAACTTGTGTTGGGCGCTGAAAGCGTACGCCAGACGCTTGAGGTCCTTGGCCAGAGTGGCATCGTCCCTGCCGAGAATCTGCTGCTTGATGTCCAGTGCGCGGCGCAGCAGCGGCTCGGCCTCGTTGTAACGCCCGCCGCTCAAGTAGAACTCGCCGAGCTTGCCGAGCGTGATGGCGGTTTCCCAGTGCCGGCCGCCGAGCGCAGCCTCCTTGATCGCCAGCGCGCGCCGCAACGCAAACAGCGCCGCCGCCCGCCGGTTCAGCGCGATGTAGACCTCGCCGAGCAGGTCGAGCACGAGCGCCGTCTCGGCGTGGCTCGACCCGTGCGTGTGCTCGGCGACCGCCAGCGCGCGCTCGTACTCCTGCGCGGCCTCATGATACTTGTGTTGCAGCTTGCACGCGCCGCCGAGGTTGTACAGGACGGCGCCTACGTCCGGGTGCATCGGGCCGTAAACCTTTTCGTAGATCCGGGCGGCCCTCCGCAGCATGCGCTCGCCGATGCCGTGATTGCCGGCGCGGCAGTGGAGCACGGCGAGTGCGTTCAGACTCTTGGCCATCCGCGGCTCGAAGCGGCCCAGCTCACTGGCCGCGTCGATCGCCACCGCCAGGTAGCGCATCGCCTCTTCGGCCTTGCCCAGGCATAGCGTGCCAGAGGCCAGATCCATGTAATACTGCCAGAGCTGCTCGGCCGTCTGCGCCTGCAACTGCTCCAGCAGCGAAGGCGCCCCGGCGGGCACACGCTCAGCCTCATTCAAGCGTGCTAGCGAAACGGCTCGGCGCATCACCACATCCTGGTGGGTGGCTGACCCGCTCTCGGGCGGGCCAGAGTCCCCATTAAACAAACTCAACCCGAACTGTTCTGACTGTTCTGCCGGACCTCAGTATAAGACAATGATCGCTTGTGCCGCACCGTCCGAGAGTTACATTTTGCGGCAGGGTCGGTTGGTAACAGTACTAGTACTCGCATCCGAGCCCCTCACTCCCGTCTTCGCCCGGGCGTCAGATATGGAACTCCAGGATGTCCCCATCCTCGACCAAGTGCGCGCGCTCAACCATGACGCCTTCCCGCTCGCCCGAGACGCGGTACAGGCGCGCGAACTTCAGGTGCTCGGCGAAGTCCTTGTGCACCAGGCGCGCGGCGTCGTGCACGGTCTGGCCGCGTTTCAGCACGAAGGGGGCGCTCAGCTCGACCTTCTTGCCGGGCGGCTTGGTGTAGACACGCACGATCTGGAGCAGGTCGAAGACGGCACGCGCCAACTGGTCCAGGTTCCGCCCGGAAAGCGCCGAAATAGGGAGCGTGCGGAACCGGCCGCGGTAGAGATCTGCGAGCGTGGCGGAGTTCGCTAAGCCGTTTTCCAGGTCGATCTTGTTCGCTGCCAGGAGCTGCGGCGGCGCCACGCGCCACTCGGCGCACCTCTCAGTTACGTAGTCGATCTCGTCCAGGACGTCCGGGGCATTGACGTCAGCCACCAGGACGCTGGCGCTGGCTCCGCGGACCACCTGCGGCAGCCAGGTCTCGGTGAACTCCGCCGAAACCGGCGGCAGATCGACGAGCTGGATCTGCACGTTCTCGAAAACCATCATGCCGGGAGCCGGCAGGCGCGTGGTGAACGGGTAGTCGGCGACTTCGGGCCGCGCGTGCGTGAGCGCGCAGAGCAGTTGCGACTTGCCCGCGTTTGGCGGGCCGAGAAGGACAACCTGCCCCGCGCCCTCTCTGGGGACCAGGTAGAAGGGGGCGGCGTGCGCGGGGCCTTTCTTCTGCGACTCCTTGCGCGCCTGCGCGAGCCGCCGCTTGATGTCCGCCTGGAGCTTCTCCGTCCCCTTGTGCTTGGGGATGGTGGCGAGCATCCGCTCCAGCGCGGCGATCTTCTCGGCCTGCGTCGCCGCCTCGCGATACTCCCGCTCGGCCGCCAGGTAGTCGGGGCTCAGGTTCGCCGGCATGGCCGCCTTCCGCGCGCAGACCGTATTCTGCCACACCCGGCGCCAGGGGGTCGCCAGCCCGGATGTGTCGGGCCAAAAAATCCTATACTGGTACTTAATACTCCGCCCTCAGCCAGGAGACAGGCTCCTCCCTGCCTCAGCATCCGGGCCACGAACAGCACTCCATGAAGATTGGACTGAAATGACACGACCTAAGGTAACCATCGACGGTAACGAAGCGACCTCCTACTCGGCCTACCACGTCAGTGAGGTCTGCGCGATTTATCCCATCACCCCCTCGTCCAACATGGGCGAGTGGGCCGACGAGTGGGCGGCCAAGGGGAAGAAGAACATCTGGGGTACCGTGCCCACGGTGATCGAGATGCAGAGCGAGGGCGGCGCCGCCGGAGCGCTGCACGGCGCATTGCAGGCGGGCGCTCTGGCGACCACCTTCACGGCCTCGCAGGGCCTGCTGCTGATGATCCCCAACATGTACAAGATCGCGGGCGAGCTGACCAGCGCCGTGATCCACGTCTCGGCCCGCACGGTGGCCACGCACGCCCTGTCGATTTTCGGCGACCACAGCGACGTGATGGCCTGCCGGCAGACGGGCTTCGCGCTGATGGCCTCGAACTCGATCCAGGAGGCCATGGACCTGGCGCTGATCTGCCACGCCGCCACCCTGGAATCCCGGGTGCCGTTCCTGCACTATTTCGACGGCTTCCGCACCTCGCACGAAGTGGCCAAGGTGGAGGAGCTCACCCAGGAAGATTTGGCCGCGATGGTTCCGGCGGAGCTGGTGCAGGCGCATCGCGCGCGAGCCATGACGCCGGACCGGCCGGTGCTGCGCGGCACGGCCCAGAACCCCGACGTCTTCTTCCAGGCGCGCGAGACCGTCAACTCCTTCTACCTGGCCTGCCCGGCGGTTGTGCAGAAGGCGATGGACAAGTTCGCGCGGCTGACCGGCCGCCAGTACCGCCTGTTCGACTATCTGGGCGCGCCGGATGCCGAGCGCGTCATCGTGCTCATGGGCTCGGGCGCCGAGGTGGCCCAGGAGACCGTCGAGTACCTCACCGCGCGAGGCGAAAAGGTCGGCATCCTCAAGGTGCACCTCTACCGGCCCTTCTCGGTCGAGCATTTCGTCGCCGCGCTGCCCGCCACAGTGAAGGCGATCGCGGTGCTGGACCGCACCAAGGAGCCGGGGGCCGTGGGCGAGCCGCTCTATACCGACGTGGTCACCGCGCTCAGCGAGGCCCTCACCGCCGGCCAGGCGCCGTTCACGCAGGCGCCCAAGATCGTCGGCGGCCGCTACGGCCTGTCCTCGAAGGACTTCACGCCGGCGATGGTAAAGGCGGTCTTCGACGAGCTGGCCAAGCCGGGTCCGAAAAACCATTTCACCGCCGGCATCAACGACGACCTGACGCACACCAGCCTGGCCTACGATCCGGCATTCTGCACCGAGGACCCCAGGACCGTGCGGGCGCTCTTCTACGGCCTGGGCTCGGACGGCACCGTCGGGGCCAACAAGAACTCCATCAAGATCATCGGCGAGGACACGGACAACTACGCCCAGGGCTACTTCGTCTACGATTCGAAGAAGGCCGGCGCGGTCACCATCTCGCACCTGCGGTTCGGTCCCAAACCGATCCACTCTTCGTACCTGATCGGCGACGCCAGCTTCGTGGCCTGCCACCAGTTCAGCTTCCTGGAGAGGATCGACATGCTGCGCTCGGCGAGACCGGGCGCGACGTTCCTGCTGAACTCGCCATACGGACCGGACGAGGTCTGGGACCACCTCCCGCGCACCGTCCAGCGGCAGATCATCGACAAGAAGCTGAAGTTCTACGTGGTGGACGGCTACCAGGTGGCCGAGAAGGCCGGCATGGGCCGCCGCATCAACACCATCATGCAGACCTGCTTCTTCGCTATCAGCGGGATCCTGCCGCCCGAGGAAGCCATCGCCGCCATCAAGAACACCATCCAGAAGACGTACGGCAAGCGCGGCGAGGCGGTGGTGAGGAAGAACTTCGAGGCCGTCGACATGGCGCTCAGCCACATGCACGAGGTCCAGGTGCCCGGCGGAGTCACCAGCGCCTTCGACATGCGTCCCGCGGTGCCGGTGGAAGCGCCGGAGTTCGTCCGGAACGTGCTCGGCCAGATCTACGCCGGCTTCGGCGACGACCTGCCGGTGAGCGTCTTCCCGGTGGACGGCACCTTCCCGACCGCCACGGCCCAGTGGGAGAAGCGCAACATCGCGCTCGAGATCCCGGTCTGGGACGAGGGCCTCTGCATCCAGTGCGGCAAGTGCGTGCTGGTGTGCCCGCACGCCTGCATCCGCGCCAAGGTCTACGACCCGGCGCTGCTGGCCGGCGCCCCGGCGGCGTTCAAGTCCACCGCCGCGCGCTGGCGCGAGTTCAAGGAACTGAAGTACACGCTCCAGGTGGCGCCGGAGGACTGCACCGGCTGCGGCCTGTGCGTGGACGTCTGCCCGGTGAAGAGCAAGACCGAGGTGAAGCACAAGGCCGTCAACATGGCGCCGCAGGAGCCGCTGCGGGAGCCGGAGCGCGTCAACTGGGAGTTCTTCCTGACCCTGCCGGAAATCGACCGGAAGATCGTCAACCACGCACAGGTGAAGGACTCGCAGTTGTTGCGCCCGCTGTTTGAGTTCTCCGGCGCCTGCGCCGGCTGCGGTGAGACGCCCTACATCAAGCTCATGACCCAGCTCTTCGGCGACCGCGCCATTTGCGCCAACGCCACCGGCTGCTCCTCCATCTACGGCGGCAACCTGCCCACTACGCCCTATTGCCAGGACGCCAACGGGCGCGGCCCGGCCTGGTCCAACTCGCTGTTTGAGGACAACGCCGAGTTCGCCCTGGGCATGCGCCTGGCCATCAACCAGCAGAAGCTCTACGCGCAGAAGCTGCTGTGGGCGCTCTCCTCCGTGCTCGACTTCGAGCTGGTGAGCGCCATCCTGAACGCCGATCAGAAGACCGAGAAGGGCTTGCAAGAGCAGCGCGAGCGGGTCCGGATCCTGCGCGAGAAGCTGGCCGGCTTGGGCACGGCCGAGGCCAAGGACCTGGCGGCCTGCGCCGACGCGCTGGTGAAGAAGAGCGTGTGGGGCATTGGCGGCGACGGCTGGGCCTACGACATCGGCTACGGCGGCCTGGACCACGTGCTGGCTTCCGGCGAGGACGTGAACCTGATGGTGCTCGACACCGAGGTGTACTCCAACACCGGCGGCCAGGCGTCGAAGTCCACCCCGATGGGGGCGGTGGCGAAGTTCGCCTCCGGTGGCAAGCCGCGCCCCAAAAAGGACCTGGGGATGATGGCGCTGAGCTACGGCTCGGTCTACGTGGCCAACGTCGCCTTCGGCGCCAACGACATGCAGTGCATCAAGGCGTTGCTGGAGGCGGAGGCCTACCCGGGCCCGTCGATCGTGATCTGCTATAGCCACTGCATCGCGCACGGCTATGACCTCATCCACGGGCTCGAGCAGCAGAAGGCCGCGGTGCAGTCGGGCTACTGGCCGCTCTACCGCTACAACCCGGAGCTGGCCAAGCAGGGCAAGAACCCGCTGCAACTGGACTCGCGCCCGCCCACGCTCACGCTGGACAACTACATCTACAACGAGACCCGCTACTCGATGCTCAAGCACAGCCAGCCAGAAGCGGCCAAGGCCCTGTTCGAAGGCGCCCAGGAGAGCGTGAACCGGCGCTGGAAGCTCTATGAGTACCTAGCTGCGATGCCGGGCAGCGGCAGTGGCGACGCTAAGCCCGCGGCCGAGGTGGTTGCCGCCGGTAAAGAGGAGAACAAGTAAATGGACCTCACCACGAAGTATCTCGGACTCACGCTGAAGAACCCCGTCCTGGCTTCGGCCTCTCCGCTCACGGAGAACATGGAGAACATCCGGAAGCTCGAGCAGGCCGGCGCGGGGGCGGTGGTGATGCACTCGCTGTTCGAGGAGCAGATCGAGCTCGATAGCCAGCAGCTCGAGCGCAGCCTCAGGGACACCTCCTTCATCTCGGCCGAGTCGGTGTCCTACTTCCCCGACATGGGCAGCTACCGCGTCGGCCCGGAGACGTACCTGGCGCACGTCGCCCAGGCGAAAGCGGCGGTCCGGATCCCAATCATTGCCAGCCTCAACGGCGTCTCCACCGGGGCCTGGATCCGGTACGCCAAGAAGATCCAGGAAGCCGGCGCCGACGCCCTGGAGCTGAACATTTACACCATCCCGACCGACCCGGCCGTCACCGCCGAGCAGGTCGAGCAGGGCTACTGCGACCTGGTGCGGGATGTGAAGGCCAGCGTCCAGATCCCGGTGGCCGTCAAGCTCGGGCCGTACTTCACCGCGATGGTGAACATGGCCCATAAGCTGGATAAGGCCGGCGCGGACGGCCTGGTGCTCTTCAACCGCTTCTACCAGCCCGATTTCGACCTGGAGGCGTTGGAAATCGTCCCCAGCCTGCAATTGAGCACCTCTTACGAGCTGCTGCTCAGGCTGCACTGGGTGGCGGTCCTCTCGGGCAGGATCCGGCCCGATTTGGCCATCACCGGCGGCGTGCACACCGCCTCTGACGTCCTGAAGGCGATGATGGCCGGCGCGCAGGTGGTAATGATGGCCTCGGCAATCCTCAAGCAGGGCATCGGTCACATCACCACGGTGCTCGAAGATCTGCAGAGCTGGATGAAGGAGCACGAGTACGAGTCCATCCGCCAGATGCAGGGCTCGATGAGCCAGAAGTCGGTGGCCGACCCGAAGTCGTTCCTCCGGGCCAACTACCTGAAGGTGCTCAGCTCTTACGCGCCAAGGGCGTAGGTGAAGCGTGGCGTGAGCTTTAGCTCGCAGCGCCGGCTTCAGCCGGCGTTCGCTTCCGCTCGGCGGCATGTAGGTTCCCAACGTGCGCCCGCTCACAGTGCCGCGACCAGAGGGGAGCGGTCAAGAATGGCGCCTGGCTTCGCTGTCCGAGAACGCCTTGCCGCGCGTGGACAGCGGTGCCCATCACCCTTCGCCCACGCAAGCGCCAGCGGCACCGCCAGAAGCTGCCAAGGCAGAACAAGCCAGCACGTTGCGCCTCCAAAACCTGATATAACTTACTCCATGCGAGCGCTTCACTTCGTTCCAGTAGCGCTGTTGGCCGTTCTTGCGCAATCGGCTGCTCCGCAGCAGCCGACGGGGAGTGCTACACGCGAGGATCTGGACGCAACGGTTGCCCGCTGGAATTCACTTGTCGCCCCGGGTAAAGTCGTCCGCACGAGAGCAGGGACAAAGGCCGTTTTCCTGCAGTCCGAACGCGAGATCGAGAGTCTCCTCAATGCCGCCAAAATTGGCGATGAAGCTGACACCCTTGCGGAATTCATAAGAGACAAACGGGCCTTTGTGGAATCCACAGCGGTTGATGTCAGGGTCTTGGGGTCGTTTCAAGAAATCTGCCTAGCACTCCGCACGTTGGGGGTGGCCTGTAGCGACGTACCCACGACGATGCGAGGACTGTTCGAGGACCTCAGCAATAGGCGAGCGATAGTGGGGTTACCCAAAGACGACCGAGAACGGCGTCTCGCAGGTCTCACAGCAATGTTCAAGAACCGTGATGTCTCCCGGTTTGTGGCGAACACCTACCTGTTCGTCCGCGTCCTCGCTGGTCAGCACCAGGGCCAGAAGGGATACGTGAAACTTTCCTCAATTGACTTGCCGACGAATTGAGCAGCCTTGGGAGTGGGGGGGGGGCACCAGTTCCCGGCTCAGCCCCAGGACCTTTTCACGCAAGCGGCCCAGCAGTACGAATGGTGGCTGGCTCCGTTGTCTGTTGGTTTCACGCGGCAGCTTGGTGTTCCTCATGGGCTGCGGGCCACGCCGCAGCCCTTTTCCTCGTAGTGAGTCAATAGACTGCATCCACAGCGACATTTGGCCCTCATCGGACCGCGATGTATTACACGGATCTCGTGTTACACTGTTTTCGTGTTGAAGAATGTCACGATCACGGTGAGCGAAGAGGTCGCGCGCTGGGCCCGCAAGAAAGCGGCTGAGGAGAATACCTCGGTATCGAAGCTGGTTGGCCGGATGCTGGAGGACCAGATGCGACTCGGCGATGAATACTGGCGCGCCTACGAGCGCTGGAAGAAGATTGGCAGTGTTCCCGGGATGGACGCGGCCGGCCGGCTCAACCGGGAAGAGGCTCATGCGCGCCGCTGAGCGGTTCTTCATTGACACCAACGTGCTGCTCTACTCGGTGGATCCGGCAGACGCCGCCAAGCAGAGGGCTGCCCGCCAGTGGTTGAAGGTCCTCTGGGAAAATGGAGCCGGCTGCCTCAGTTGGCAGGTGCTAAACGAGTTCTACGTCAATGCGGTCCGAAAGCTGAAGACTCCCAGCCCCAAGGCCCGGCGCCTGGTCGAAGCTTTCGCGTTGTGGCAGCCGGTAGAAACCAGCCTGGGTCTCATCGAGAGAGGCTGGTACTGGATGGATGAGGCTCAGCTCTCCTACTGGGACAGCCTCATCGTCGCCGCCTCCGAGCGGGCCGGTTGCGCCTGGCTGCTCAGCGAAGATTTCCAGGCAGGCCGCAAGTTCGGGGATGTCGCCGTGGTCAATCCCTTCCGCTCGCACCCTGCCGGCTTCCGCTGGGAAACCTTGCGCCCACTCCAGTAGCCGCCCAGGGCCACCGAGCCACAGCGCTACGTCATGGGCTGCAGCCGCAACTCCGGCATGGGGTAATTGCGGACGTTCCGGGTGACGAGCGTCAGATTGTGTTCGAGAGTAACGGCGGCGATCATGGCGTCGGTTGTACTCAGGGCCACACCTTTCCCCGCCCAGTCGCGCTTGAGCAGGCCCGCACGGCAAGCGGCCGCTCGCGTGATGGGGTAGTACTCGAGCGAACTCAGAAACCGGGAGACACGGCGTTCCTCCGCAGGCCGCACGCCGGCGAACACTTCCGCGAGATTCACCGCGCAACAGGCCAGCGAATGCCCTTCGAGCAGCAGGCGGCGGAACAGGTCGGCCGCGCCGCGCGTGCCGCTCAGCGCGTCGATGATGACGTCGGTGTCGAGCAGATAGGAGGGCATGCGCTCAGCGGCGCGTCACGCGCTGGAACCGCTCTTCGGACTCCTCACGCAGCCTCTCGACCCACTTCGACGCGCCCTCCTTCAGCTCGGGATGATCCTCGTCCTTCCAGCAGCCGACGGCTCCTTCGAGCGCGCGCAACTGCCGCAGGCGCGAGACCTCCCGGGCTGCGGTCTCCGCGATGAAGCGGCTGCGGCCGCGGTTGCCGACCAACTCGTCAATGGCTGCAACAAGCTCGGAGGGTATGACGACGTGCGTGCGGCGATTCTTCATAGGCCCACTTCTATGTTAACACTGGAGTGGGCCTACGGAGTCATCAGGCGGCGTATGATGCGGGCTTGCGCATCGCTTCCTTCATCTTGCTGGCTAGCGCGCGGGGAGCCCTCGACACGAGTGTCGAGGCGGCAGGCTGAAGCCCACGCCACAACGCGATGCCGGCGGCAGGCTCCCTGCCGCACGGTTTGCTATCAACTACGCGAACCGGTACTTCCGCGCCTGCTCCTCCCAGATGACCTTCTTGCCGGCTCTGAAAGAGAGCGTCGCCAGGTGCCCGCTGATGGCTGCCTGCTGGCCGATGATCGCCGGCGCGATCACTTTGACGCGCCCCTCAATGGCCTCGACGAAGTTCTTCACGTGGTTCTGCACGGCGCTCAAGTCGTTGCCCGGCAGGGCGATGTTGATCTCCTTGCGCGAGGCCACGCGGGCCGGCGGCTTGCCCCCGAACTTCTCCGGGTAGTAGTTCAAGGACTGCCGGTCGAGCACCTCCACGGTGCCGTCGTTGCCGCAAAACTGCTCGCCGTAGCCGAAGTGGTCGTTGCCGAGGTAGCAACTGTAGTTGATGTGAAACCTCGACTCCGGGTACTCGTAAACGGCGCTGAAAGTGTCGGGCACCTCGCGGTCGTCGTCCGGGGCGGTCCAGCGGTAGATGCCGCCGGAGGCCATGCAGGAGTAAGGCACCGTCCGGCCGCAGACGAAGTTGGCGATGTCGGCCTGGTGGACCAGCAGGTCCGCCGCAATGCCGCCCGAATAGTCCCAGTAGAGGCGCCACTGCCGGTACCGCCGCGCGTCGAAAGGCCGCTTGGGCGCCGGGCCGAGGAACCTGTCCCAGTCCGCGGTCTGGGCGCTCAGGTCCGGCGGGACGGCGTACCGCCAGGCGGGTTCGCTCTCGAGCGAGTTGCGGTACCAGAACGCGCGCACGTAGTGCACCTCGCCGACGAGCCCGCTCTGGACCATGTCCCGCGCCATGATGTAGAGCGAATTGGAGCGGTTCTGCGTGCCCACCTGCACGATCTTGCCCGCCTTCTCGGCGGCGTTGACGATATCCCATCCCTCCTCGATCGTGTGGGCCAGGGGCTTCTCCAGGTAGATGTGCTTGCCGGCGGCCAGCGCCGCCAGCGCCATCTGGTGGTGCAAGTGCTCGGGCGTGGCGATGAATACGGCGTCGATCGAGGGGTCGGCGAGCAACTCGCGGTAGTCGACGTACGTCCGCGGCGTGTTCCCGCCCTTGGACTGCACGTTGTCCCTGCCCCGGGCGAGCGCCTCCTGGAACGTGTCGCAGACGGCGGTGACGATGACCGAGCGCGGTACCGCCTCGTACATCATGTTCATGACGTGGATGCCGCGGCTGCCCGTGCCGATCCAGCCGGCGTTGAGCCTGCCGTTGGCGCCCAGCGCCGGCAGCACCGCGGGCCCGGCTACGGCCAGCGCCGCGCTCTTCATGAAACTGCGGCGAGAGGATTCGTCCATCGAAGATCTCCTAAAGAGGACTGTGGGGAAACCGAAACGCCGCCCTGCCCGGCCGGCGTGACGCTTCAGGATACCAGCCGCGACGGGGTGGAGCGGGCTTTCAGCCTGCAACGGCGGCGTCCTTGCCGGCGCGAAACACCGATGCCGGCCGGAAAGCCGGCATGGCAGCCTGGAAAGGCCGCTCCACGCCAGGGCTGGCGGCCGCGGTCGTGGTGAGGAATGCGTGTTAAGTTTCCCCCCGGCCCGGTTTTGGCTGCTATAATAATGATTCGAGGTGTCGAATCGCGACAGTGGGCGAAAGCCCACTTTTTTGTTGGCG
>JBEKLW010000289.1:0-4430 GCA_050008815.1 Bryobacteraceae bacterium | reverse complement strand
GCCGCTTCGTCGAGGTGCAGGCCACCGCCGAGCAGAGCCCCTTCGACGACGCCCGGCTGTCGCAACTGCTGGCGCTGGCGCGGGGCGGCGTCGCGGATCTCATCGAAATCCAGCGGAAGGCGCTCCCGGCTTGAAGCTCTACTGCGCCACCACTAATCCGGGCAAGCTGCGCGAGTTCCGGCTGGCGGCCGAGCGCTTCGGGCGCGGGCTCGTCGAGCTCCTGCCGCTGCCGGAGCTGGATCGCATTCCACCGGCCCAGGAGAGCGGCCGCAGCTTCGAGGAAAACGCGATCCAGAAGGCCCTCTACTACAGCCGCCACGCGCCCGGGCTGCTGTTTGCCGACGATTCGGGGCTGGAGGCGCTGGCCCTGGGCGGCGCGCCCGGAGTGAACTCGGCGCGCTTCGCCGGACCGGAAGCGACCGACGAGGACAACAACCGGCTCCTGCTGGAGAAGCTGCGCGGCCTCGAGCAGCGCACCGCCCGCTTCGTCTGCGTCGTCACGGTGGCCCAGAGGGGAAAGCTGGTGCGCGCCTTCCGCGGCGTGGTGGACGGCCGCATTCTGGAGGCGCCGCGCGGCTCCAACGGCTTCGGCTACGACCCGCTGTTTTACTACCTGCCCTTCGGCCGCTCCTTCGGCCAGATCAGCGCCGAGCGCAAGCTGCTGGTGAGTCACCGCGGCCGCGCCCTGGCCGAGATGATCGCGTGGGCGATTCAGCGCTCCGACGCCGGCCGGGAGGGCTGATCGGACTCGAGCGCGCGGTAGAATTCAAGTTCATGCCGCGCGCTTCGCTGTTTGTTACCTGCATCGTCGATCAGCTTTTCCCCGACATCGGCGTGGCCCTGGTCGAGGTGCTGGAGCGGATCGGCTGGGAGGTGGACTTCCCCGCGGATCAGACCTGCTGCGGGCAGCCGGCGTTCAACACCGGCTACCGCGACGAGGCACGTGGCGTCGCGCGTCACTTCCTGAAGGTATTCCGCGACGCCGAATACATCGTCGTGCCCTCGGGCTCCTGCGCCGCGATGATCGCGCGCCGCTACAGCGAGCTCTTCGAGCACGAGCCGGAGTGGCTGGAGGAGGCGCGGCGCCTGGAACCGCGCGTGTGGGAGTTCTCGAAGTTCCTGCTCGAAGTCGCGCGCGTCGAGGACGTAGGCGCGCGCCTGGAGAAGGTGGTCACCTTCCACGACAGTTGCCACGGGCTGCGCGAGCTGGGCATCAAGGAAGGCCCGCGGCGGCTGCTGGGGCGCGTGCGGGGCCTCGAGTTGCGGGAGATGGACATTTCCGAGGAGTGCTGCGGTTTCGGCGGGACCTTCGCGGTGAAGTTCCCGGAGATTTCCGGCGGCATGGTGCGCACCAAGCTGGACTCGATCCTGCGCACGGGCGCCGGGGCCGTGGTCGGCATCGACGCCAGTTGCCTGATGCAGATCCGGGGCGCGCTGTCGCGGGCCGGCGCGCCCATCGAGACCATGCACCTGGCCCAGGTGCTGGCGCGACGGTGAGCAACCCGATGGCGACCGAATCCGAGCTCAAGATCGCCGCGACACTGGCCGATGGGCGCCTGCAAGAGGCCATCTACACCGCCACCGCCCGGCTGGCCAGCCACCGCCGGGCGGTAGTGGCCACGGACGTGCTCCCCGATCTCGAGGAGTTGCGCACCCAGGCGAACCTCGTCAAGAACCACACCCTCGAGAACCTGGACCACTACCTCGAGCAGTTCGAGGCCAACGCCACGGCCCGCGGCGCCCGCGTCGTGTGGGCGCGCGACGGCGCCGCTGTAGTCGAGTTCCTGGCCGGCCTGGTCTCGGAGAAGAACGCCCGGCTGATCGTCAAGTCTAAGTCGATGACCACCGAGGAAATCGATCTGAACGAGCGGCTCGCCGAGCGCGGTACGGAGCCCGTCGAGACCGACCTGGGCGAGTTCATCATCCAGTTGGCGCACGAGCGCCCGTACCACATCGTCGCCCCCGCGCTGCACAAGACCCGCTACGACGTCGCCGACCTGTTCACCGCGCGCCTGGGCGTCGAGCGCGAGATCGAGATCGAGAAGCAGACCAAGATCGCGCGCCGCGTGCTGCGCGAGAAGTTCCTGGCGGCCGACATCGGCGTCTCGGGCGCCAACTTCCTGGTGGCGGACTCCGGCACGGTGGTGCTGGTAGAGAACGAGGGCAACATCCGGCTGACGACCACGGCGCCGAAGGTCCACGTGGCCATCGCCGGCATCGAGAAGCTCGTGCCGCGCGCGCAGGACCTGGCGGTCTTCCTCCGGCTGCTGGGCCGCAGCGGCACCGGCCAGCCGCTCACCGTCTACACCTCCTTCCTCTCCGGGCCGCGGCGGGAGAGCGAAATCGATGGGCCGGACGAGCTCTACATCGTCCTGCTGGACAACGGCCGCACGCGCCTGCTGGCCGATCGCGAGAAGCGGCAGTCGCTCTACTGCATCCGCTGCGGCGCCTGCCTGAACCACTGCCCGGTGTACCGCAAGATCGGGGGCCACAACTATCCCTGGGTGTACTCCGGGCCCATCGGCGCCGTCATCACGCCGCAATACCTGGGCGTGACGCATCAACCGTGGCTGCCCTTCGCCTCGAGCCTGTGCAGCGCCTGCGCCGAGGTCTGCCCGGTGAAGATCGACCTGCCGAAGCTGCTGCTCGATCTGCGCGCGGAGGTCAACCAAGCCCAGGCGCGCCAGGGGCGGAACCGGCTCGAGCGGCTGGCTTTCAAGATGTGGGCCTGGCTGATGCGCCACCCGCGGCTCTACGAGATGGCCGGGCTGATGATGCCGGTGGTGCTCTCCGGCGGCCACGGCTGGATCGCCAGGCTGCCCGGCCCGCTGAACGTTGGCCCCGCGCGGGCCTGGCTGAGCCAGCGCGATCTGCCGCCCGCGCCGGCGCGGAGCTTCCGCCGGATCTGGAGAGCGCGCCAGGAGGCGCGAGGGAACTGATGACGGAGCGCGCGATGATCCTCGATCAAGTCCGCCGCGCACTGGGGCGGACCGCCGGCCAGGCGCCCGCGCCGGCTCCGCCGCCGCGCTTCCGCATCCCCGAGCTGTCCGTGGAGGCGCGCATCGAGAGCCTGTTCTGCCAGCTAGACAAGCTGGGCGGCAAGACCTGCCTGGCAGGCTCCGCCGCCGAGGCCCGCGAGTACGTGGCGGGCCTGATCGGCACGAAACCGGCGGTGGCCTCCAATGCGTCTCTCCTGAAGGAGTGCGGAATCTGCGAACTCGGCTCCGTCCAGAGCGGTTTCACCGATCGCGACAAACTGCGCGCCGCTTGCGCCGAGGCCGAGTTCGGCATCACGGGCGCGGACTGGGCGCTGGCCGACACGGGCTCGCTGGTGCTGCTTTCCTCGCCCGCGGAGGCGCGTCTGATTTCGCTGCTGCCGCCGGTGCACATCGCGCTGGTGCCGCGGTCCAGGATCCTGACCGGGCTCGACGAGTTGCTGTCGACGGTGCCGCGGCCGGCCGAGCTCTCGAGCTCGATGGTCCTGATCACGGGTCCGAGCCGCACCGCCGACATCGAGCAGATCCTGGTGCGCGGCGTGCACGGCCCGGGCGAGATTCATGTCGTTGTGGTGTAGGGTAAGGACAGGCTCAAGGAGAGGATGATGAGACGGTCGCTGTTTCTACTGTTATCATTGGGCTGCGCCACGGCCGCGTTTGGGCAGCTCGGCGAGGTTGCCCTCAGTTTCGGCACGGCCAGGGCCAGGAGCAACTCGGTCGGGACCTTGGACCAGACTGGCGGCGCGGAGGCCACGCTCGACACCGGCTTCCGCCTCGGCTTTCGCTTCACGATAAACTCGCGCCGCTTTTTCGGGCATGAGATCGGCTACGCCTACACGCGCAGCGTGCTGAAGATCCCCGACTACGGCGACGTCAGCATGCCGATCCACCAGGGCATATACAACTTCCTGGCCTATGCCACGCCGGAGGGATCCAAGGTGCGGCCGTTCGGCACGGTCGGGGGGCAGTTCAGCACATTCTATCCGCCCGGGACCGGCGTTTTCGAGGGCAACGGCGTGACGAAGTTCGGCTTCAACTACGGCGGCGGGGTGAAGGTGAAGGTCAGCTCGATGTTCCTGGTGCGGGTGGACGTGCGCGACTACCTGAACGCCAAGCCCGACCTCCTTTCCAACACCAGCGGCATGATGCATATGCTCGAGATCAGCGCTGGCCTGGGGTTCACCTTCTAGCCCGATCCTCTCACACCGTTCCAAGCGCGGCGCCGCGCGAGGCCGGTAGATTCAAGGCGCGCGAAAGATTCGCCTCCACAGCCTCGGCCTGGGCCGGCAGAACTTCCCGGCCCTCTGGCAGGGCCAGTTGCGACCGTGCGCCGGGAACGCTCAGGGCGTTCGCCTGCCTTCCCACGGCTTCCCGCAGTTGCTCCAGTCCCGGGTTTCCCTCTATCGAACCTTCAAGAAAACGCCGATTGAGGCG
>JBEKLW010000288.1:0-4433 GCA_050008815.1 Bryobacteraceae bacterium | reverse complement strand
CATCTTGATGACGATCTGCGCGGGCGCGAACGCGGGCGCGAGCACGGCGACGAGCAGCGTCAGCAGCAGCAACCTGAGGAAGAACCCGGGGGCGCCGCGGGCTGACCGCGCCCGCTCGTTCACTTTCAGCGGAGCGCGGCCCTGCCCCAAAAGTTCTTTCCCGGCTTCTGAGAATCCACGCGGCATGTTATTGTGTCCGCCTTTCGGTTTCGGGCTGCA
Source organism: Bryobacteraceae bacterium (assembly GCA_050008815.1). Taxonomy (GTDB): domain Bacteria; phylum Acidobacteriota; class Terriglobia; order Bryobacterales; family Bryobacteraceae; genus JBEKLJ01. The sequence continues at coordinate 4,214 of JBEKLW010000288.1, read as the reverse complement.
CCGGCTCGGTATCGAGAAACAGCTCGTCGATGCGGCCGAGCAGCCAGCGCGCGCGCCGTTGCGCGACAAGGTTCGCCAGACGCGTCTCCGGATGCCGGTCCGGGTCGATGGCGAGCGCTTTCTCGAGCAGCGCCTGAAACTCGGCCCGCGACTGCGCCGGCACGCAGGCCTTCTCCGCGTAGGAGACAAACGGCGCGGCGCGAGCGCCTCCCGACAGCTCGATGGAGCGCTCGAAGTACTTCTTCATGCGCGCGCGCACTTCTTCGGGCTTGGCCCCGACCCGCGCCGCCTCGACGCTGATCAGGAACTCGGGGACGGCGCCGGCATTCCAGCCCTCATCCAGCTCGGCGACGCGCTTCACCATGGCTTCGACCATGGGGAGCTGAGCCAGCATCTCGGGATCGTCCCTGGAGAGAGAGATGGCCAAACCGTGCGCCGCCGCCGTCCAGTAGAGCAAAGGAATGTCGCGCTTCCGCACCTGTGCCAGCGCCGCGGCGGGGTTCTCTTCGAGCGCCGCGCTGAAACCCGGATGCGCCGCGTCCAGGCCGCGCAGGCCGTAGCGGTACGCGCGCAGGTACAGGCGCCGCGCCCGGGCCTTCAAGGCGTCGCTGCGCGCCAGGTCCTGCGCCAGCGCCTCGTCGGCGGCCTCCTCGACAAACGCGTAGGAGTACTGCGTGAAGCCGCTCGCGGCGGTCATCAGGAGGCCGCGGTGCTTGGGCGATTCGGCCAGCAGGCTCTCGACCATTTTGAGGCTGAACGGCAGCGCCGCTCCGACCAACTCCAGGTCTTCGTCGGTCTCAAACGTCGAGCCGCCGGAGGCCAGGGCGTCGCCGACTTTGTTCACGGCGAACCGCTTCACCGAGCAGCCCAGACCGGCCGCCAGCAGGGTCGCCACCGATGCGATGGTGAGAAAACGCATGGATTTGAGCTCGTCGAGCCAGTATACGATGTGCGGCGCCGCGGCCGCGGGCCCGCGCGCGCTAGCGTTTGACGGCAGCGGAGCTGGTGCTGGGAGCGGCGAGGCTGGCACTGGAGGACGCGGCGGGAGCGGGCGCACGGCGCGCGGTACTCGCCGCTGGGCGGCCGCCAGCAGTTCTCGACGCGGCCCGGTGCGGCGCGGCACTCGCCACTCGGCGGCTCTGCGCCGCGCTCGACGCGGCCCGGTGGCGAACGCCACGGCGGGCCGCCGCGCGCCTCACCACCGCCGTCTCCCGAACCGGCGCCGCCGGGATGATCAAGAGGTCACCCGGCTGTAGATCTCCGACCAAGGCGCCGCTGGCCGCAACGATCGAGCTCTCCGTGACGCGGTAGCGCCGCGCGATCGCGCTCAGGCGCTCACCCTCTAGGACCCGATGGGCACGCCAGGCCGACCGTCTCTGCGGCGGTATCTTGTCCAGAACGGCGCCCAGCCCGTTGCCGGAGCCTTTGGGAACGTGCACTGACGCTCCCTCCGGGGCGACGCTCCTGAGCAGCGCCGGATTCAGGTCGCGGATCTGGGAGAGCGGCGACTCGGTGAGATCGGCGATGAGCTGAAGATGCGTGGGAGCGGTGACCTCCAGCGTGTCGTACTCCAGGGGTGGATCGGACTCGATGCCCTCGAACCCGTACTCCCTGGCGTTCTTCACCACGATGGTCATGGCCAGGATGATGGGGACGTAGTTGGAGGTCTCCTTGGGCAGCACGTTGCGGCGCTGCAGTTCCCAGAAATCGGCGTAGCCGGTGCGCTCGACGGCGCGGTCGATGACCACCGGCCCGCAGTTGTATGCCGCTATGGCGAGGTACCAGTCGCCGTAGCGGTGGTAGAGGTCGCGCAGGTGGCGTGCGGCGGCCCGCGTGGCCTTCTCCGGGTCGAGACGGTCGTCGGCGTAGGGGGACTGGTTCAGGCCGTACTCCCTGCCCCGCAGGCGCACGAACTGCCACATGCCCGCGGCCCGCTTGCGTGAAAGCGCGCGCGGCAGGAATCCCGACTCGGCCTGCGCCAGGAAGATCAGCTCCTGCGGAACGCCCTCCTCATCGAAGATCCGCTGGATCAGCGGGCGGTAGCGGCCGGCGCGGCGCAGCCCGTAGATGAGCATCTTCCGGCCGCGCGGGGTCGAGAAGTAGTTGACGTACGAAAGGACCGCATCAGTGCTCTGCAAGGGCAACTGGGATGCCGTGGCCCGCAACTCCTCCAGCACCTTGTTCTTCAGCTTGGGATCGACCGGGAAGGTCATCTGGGGGAGATCTTCCAGCGGCGGCCTCTCGAACACCGGCTCGGAAGCCGTGTCGCCGGAGCCCAGGCCCGCCAGGTCGAGCCGGTGAATGGCCTCCACCAGCTCCTCGAGCTTCACGTCGGCGACTGCCCTGGAACTGGCGTCCTCGGGGGCGGTGAGCAACAGGTCGATGGCGCGGTCAAATTCGCGGCGGGCGCCTTCCTGGTCGCCGTCCTGATACTGCTTGCGGCCCGCCTGGTAGTGCCATTCCGCCTCGCGGATGAGCGCATCCGCGCGCGTCGGGCGGGCCGGCGACTGCGGGGGAGCGAAGAGGTGGGGCGAGTCGGCGAGCTCCAGCCGCGCCGCGATCACCGGCGGGTCCAGAGTCGCGGGCGCCGGCGGGGCTGGCCTGGGCGGCAGCAACGGAGTCCGGAGGGACTGCCGCGAGTTCATCGGTACGCAGCCCGACAGGCCCAGGAGCACCGCCAGAGAAGCCAGACAACGGGAATATGTCCTAAACCGGACCATGCCTCTCCTGGCAGGAGTACTGCGCCCTCAGGCTGGCCGCCGCCGCCAGACCTTGACTCTACCCCAGGTGGTTGGCGGGGGTCAAGGCCGAGGAGGGTGGGCCTTGGCAGGGACCAATGGCAGCAACCCATTCAATCTTAGGCACTTCCGGTCCAAGACGGGGCCAGGCTTCCGTTTTCCCACGAGAGCAGCGTCACGCCTCTGCGCCGGCCGCGAAGCACCCTCACCGCGGCCCGCGTAATCCGGCCTGCCAACCATGCGCCGCGAAGCCGGCGTGAAGTATGCTGGCACGTAGATGCTGAAGGCCCCGAACGCCTGGAAGCGGCCCACGCTCCAATACTCGCTGCTGGCCGTGCTGTTCCTGATCACCGCCGCGAGCCTCGTCTACCGGATCGACTATGCCCTGGGCTACATGTCGGGGCGTATCTTCGGCACCCGGGACCCGTTTGGAGTTTCGGCGAGCAGTCCGGTGGTCGAATGGGCCAGAGACGAGGTCAAGAAGGCTGGTATCCAACCCGGCGACACGGTTCTGGCGCTCGAAGGCGTCCCGTGCCGCGGCCGCGCCGTCGTCACGCGAGCGCTGGCGCAGGCATCGCCCGGCAGGCCCCTTGCCGTGACCATCAAGCACAAGGGACAGACCTCCGCCGCTACCGTGCGCGTGCCCCTTGTGCCGCGCACGCCGGGAACCTTCGACCGGTTGTTCACGGCGATGTTGGGCATCGTGCTCCCGGTCTTCAGCGTCCTGCTCGGCTTCTGGGTAGCGCTGGTGCGCCCGCGGGATCCGCTCGCATGGCTGCTGATGGCGCTGCTGCTCGGCTTCGCCTCCATCTTCACCATCGGTGGGGAAGCCCTGGAAGGAACCGCGGTCAGCAACACGGTTTCGGCGTTCAAGCAACTCTGCTACGGGACGTGGTTCATCTGGCTGCTGCTCCTCGGCCTCAAGTTTCCAACCCCGCTCGCGGCCGAGCGCCGCGCGCCATGGCTCAAATGGCTGCTTATCGTTCCGCTCGGCGCCGGAGCCGTGCTGGCCGACATCTACGGGCTCCGGCTCAACGCCGACTTCTCCTTCGCCAAATCCTCCTTGGCCCGGCTGCTCGATCGCTTCGGCCCCGCGTACAACCTGCTGATGGTTGCGACGGTCGTCCTCTTCTTCGGCACGCTGTGCGCCAAGATGTTCCTGGAACGCTCGCCGGATGCCAAGCGGCGCTTGCGCCTGTTCTATGCCGGGACATTCCTGGCGCTGGCGCCGGGGCTGGTGCTGATCGTGGTCTCCAGGTTCAGCGACAAGGGCCTGGGAGACTACGCGGACTGGCTCATCTTCCCCTGCCTGCTGGTGAGCCTGCTGTTCCCGCTCACGCTGGCCTATCTCATCGTGGTTCACAGGGCGCTGGATGTGCGGGTCGTGATCCGGCAAAGCCTCCAGTATGCATTGGCGCGCGGAGGAGTGACCGTCCTGCAAGGCGTTCTGATCGCGGCTCTCGTCACCGCGATCTC
>JBEKLW010000287.1:0-4433 GCA_050008815.1 Bryobacteraceae bacterium | reverse complement strand
GCGGGCGCCGAGGCCGATCGCTGCCTGGAGTGCAAGAACGCGCCTTGCGTCCGCGGCTGCCCGGTCGAGATCAACATCCCGGGGTTCATCCGTCTCCTCAAGGAAGGCGACATCCTCGGCGCGGCTGCTCTCATCAAGGAGAAGAACAACCTGCCCGCCATCTGCGGGCGCGTCTGCCCCCAGGAGACCCAGTGCGAGGTTGTGTGTGCGCTCGCCCGCAAGTGGGACCCGGTAGCCATCGGCGCGCTGGAGCGGTTCCTGGCCGACCATGCGCGCCTGACCGGCGACCAGCGCCTGCCGCCGGCGGCGCCTCCCAACGGGATGCGGGTGGCGCTGGTGGGCAGCGGTCCGGCCTCGCTCATCGCCGCCTTCGACCTGGTCCGCAAGGGCTATCGGGTCACGATCTTCGAGGCGCTGCACAAGCTGGGCGGCGTGCTCGCTTACGGCATCCCGCCGTTCCGCTTGCCACGCGAGATCATCGATGAAGAGCTGGATCGCCTGCGCGGCCTCGGTGTCGAGTTCCGCACTAACTTCAGCGTCGGCAAGACCGAGGGCGTCGAGGAGCTGTTCGCCGAAGGCTACGCGGCGGTGTTCATCGGCACGGGCGCGGGGTTGCCGCACCTGATGGGCATCCCGGGCGAGAACCTGGTCGGGGTTTACACAGCCAACGAGTTCCTGACGCGCATCAACCTGATGCAGGCCTACCAGTTCCCGGCCAGCGACACTCCCGTGCGCGTTGGCCGGCGAACTATCGTGGTCGGCGGGGGCAACTCCGCCATGGACGCGGCGCGCTGGGCCAAGCGGCTGGGCAGCGAGAGCATGATCATGTTCCGCCGCGGCCGCGCCGAGCTGCGCGCCCGCCAGGAGGAGATCAAACACGCCGAAGAGGAGGGCGTGATATTCGAGTTCCTGGCTGCCCCGGTGCGGCTATTCGGCGATGAGAACGGTTTCGTCCACGAGGTCGAGTGCATCCGCATGCGGCTCGGTGAGACGGACGATTCGGGGCGCCCGTCGCCGGTTCCGATCCTCGGTTCGGAGTTCCGCATCGAGGTGGATACGGTCGTGATGGCTATCGGTCAGAGCCCCAACCCGACCGTGCAGCGCGCCACGCCGCAGTTGCTCACCAAGCGCGGCAAGATCGTCGCCGACGAGGGCGGCCAGACCAGCCTGCCTTCGGTCTACGCCGGCGGCGACGTCGTCCGGGGCGGCGCCACGGTCATCCTGGCCATGCGCGACGGTCGCGTGGCCGCCGAGGCGATCGACCGCGCGCTTCAGGCAGCGCCGCCGGCCGTGCGGGTCAGTGAGCAGCCGGAGGAAGAGCCGCGGGGCTTCCGCATCGTTTCCAAGCGCCTGCTCACGCCCGAGATCGCGCGGCTGGAGATCGAAGCTCCCCATATCGCGCGGCGCTGGCGGCCGGGGCAGTTCATCATCCTGCGTCCCACCCCGGAGAGCGAGCGCATCCCGCTGACGCTGGTGGACGGTGACCCCGCTCGCGGCACCATCCAGCTCATCGTCCAGGCGCTCGGGAAGACGTCGCGGGAGACCGTGGCGCTGGAGGTTGGCGCGGTGATTCCAGACCTGCTCGGGCCGCTGGGGCAGCCTTCTGCCATCGAACGCCTTGGCCACGTGCTCTGCGTTGCCGGCGGCGTGGGGACGGCCGAGGTGCTGCCGGTGGCACGAGCATTCCACCAGGCGGGCAACCGCGTGACGGTGCTCGCGGGCGCGCGTTCGCAGGCGCACATCATCCTCGACGAGGACCTGCGCGCCACGGCCGACGAGGTCTTCTGGGCCACCGACGACGGCTCGGCCGGCTTCGATGGCACCGTGGTTGACCTCATGCGCTGGTGGAAGCAGGAACAGGGCGTGACCGCTCCGCCGGCCGTGGCCCATGTCATCGGTCCCATCCCGATGATGCGCGCCGCCGCCGCCCTCACCCGCGAATGGGGTGTGATGACTTTCGCCAGCGTCAATCCCATCATGGTGGACGGCACCGGGATGTGCGGCGGCTGCCGGCTCACCGTCGGTGGCAAGGTCGTCTTCGCCTGCGTGGATGGCCCGGAGTTCGACGCGCACCAGGTGGATTTCGACGAGCTCCTCCGCCGCACCCGTGCCTACCGCGACCAGGAGCAGCTTGCCCTGGAGCGGCACCTCTGCCGCATTGGGCTGAACGGCTGAGTGCCCGTCTGGTTCCCCACGTGAGCGACGTACCCGTCTGCGCCGTGAGGCGCCCAGCCGTGCGGCTAGCACCGCCGCAAGGCGCCTAGCCGGCGCGGTTAGCGCTCTCGAGGAAACGGCGTGAGAACGTTTCCGGCGTTCAGCGACGTCCCACCCCTGCGCCGCAAGGCGCCATGCTGTGCGGCTAGCACCGCCTGCAAGCAGCTTGCAACTCGCTTCGGCGGCGGCTCGAATGCTACGTTGAAGGCGCGCCGCGGCCGCGGAGCGTTTTCAAGAAGTATCTTTCAGGTTCCGGTAATACGGCACAATAGCGGATGAGAGCTGGCCCCGCTCCGAAGCGGGCCGGGGGCCTCGAAGAAGGGAACAGATGGGGATTACGGTCGGCGTACCGAAAGAGAACTATCAGGGCGAGCGGCGCGTGGCCGTCGTGCCGTTGAGCGTGCAACCGCTGGCCAAGTGCGGCGCCGAGGTGGTGATCGAGCGCGGCGCGGGACTGGCGGCCGGGTTTCGGGACGCCGATTACGAGCTCAAGGGCGCGCGGCTGGTCTCGCGCCAGGAGGCCTTCGGTGCCGGGGTGCTCCTCCAGGTCCGCACGGCCGGGGCGAACCCGGAGGCGGGCAGGGAAGACTTGCCGCGGCTCCGGGCGGGCCAGGTGATCATCGGATTTGGCGAGCCGCTCGGCGCGCCCCAGGCGTACCGCGATCTGGCGGAGGCCGGTGTTGCTAGCTTCGCCATGGAGCTGATGCCGCGCATCACGCGGGCGCAGTCAATGGATGCGCTCTCCTCGATGGCCACCATCGTCGGCTACAAGGCCGTGCTCCTGGCCGCATGCGCGCTGCCGCGAATGTTCCCGATGCTGATCACGGCCGCGGGCACGATCGCGCCGGCCAAGGTGCTGGTGATCGGGGCGGGCGTGGCGGGCCTGCAGGCGATCGCAACGGCGCGGCGCCTGGGGGCTGTCGTGAGCGGGTACGACATCCGGCCCACGGTGAAGGAGCAGATCGAGAGCCTGGGCGCGCGGTTCGTGAGCCTGGAGCTTGAGACCGGCTCGGCGCAGGACCAGGGCGGGTACGCCCAGGCAATGGGCGAGGAATTCTACCGGCGTCAGCGCGAGCTGATGGGGGATGTCATCGCCGGCCAGGACATTGTCATCACGACCGCTGCGGTGCCGGGGCAAAAGGCGCCCCTGCTGGTGACGCGCGAGATGGTCGAGCGGATGCAGCCCGGCTCGGTGATCGTCGACGTCGCTGCCGAGCGCGGGGGCAACTGCGAGCTGACGCGGCCCGGCGAGACGATCGTCGAGCGTGAGGTGACCATCCTCGGGCTGTTGAACCTGGCCTCGGCTATCCCCTCCCACGCCAGCCAGATGTATTCCAAGAACATCACAACGTTCCTTTGCCACCTGCTGAAGAAAGGCGAGCTCGTCATCGACCGGGAGGACGAGATCACGCGCGAGACGCTGGTGACCCAGAACGGCGCGATCGTTAACCGCCGGGTCCGCCAGGCCCTGGGTCTTCCGGACCTGGAGCAGCAGCCGTCGGCGCCAACGAGGTGAACCCATGCTGAGCGATTTGGAGGTTGCACTTTACGTCTTCATGCTGGCGACGTTTCTGGGGCTGGAGGTGATCCGCCGGGTGTCGCCGCTGTTGCACACGCCGCTCATGTCGCTGACCAACGCGATCTCGGCCATTGCGGTGGTGGGCGCGATCCTGATTACCGGAGCGGCGCACGCATCGACACTTTCCCGCGTGCTCGGCTTCATCGCCGTGACGTGCTCGACCATCAACGTGGTGAGCGGATACCTGATCACCGACCGCATGTTGAAGATGTTCAAGACGCGGCGGTCGAGCGAGGCGGAGGGGCGCAAGTGAGCGACTACACCGTTGGCGCTCTTTACATCCTGGCCGCCGGCCTGTTCGTGCTCTCGCTCAAGTGGATGAACTCGCCCAAGAGCGCGCGGCGCGCCGTGCTGGCCGGGGAATTGGGCATGCTGCTGGCCGTGGTGGGGACCCTGCTGCGCCACGAGGTGGTGGACTTCAAGCTGATCTTCGCGGCGTTCCTGATCGGTTCGGCCGTGGGCGTGCCGCTCGCGTACCTGATGCCCATGACGGCGGTGCCGCAACGGACCGCACTCTCCCACGCCTTCGGCGCTCTGGCCGCGGCGCTGGTCGGAACGGCCGAGTACTACCGCGAGACGCCGGACCCCCACGGCGTCGTGATCGTGGCGCTGGTCCTCGAGACGCTGCTGGGCTTTCTGG
>JBEKLW010000286.1:0-4482 GCA_050008815.1 Bryobacteraceae bacterium | reverse complement strand
ATATAAAAACAATTATTTCAGCATATTTCCGACAGCACACATTTTACAAAAGTTCGGGAAGAATGATGAAATGCAATTAAGCTACACAAGAAGGATTAACCGGCCGAACATAAGACAGCTGAACCCGTTCATCGATTATGAAGATCCGTTGAATCTCAGGCAGGGTAATCCTTACCTGAAGCCGGAATATATAGATTCGTATGAGCTGGGTTATGCCAGATACTGGAAAAAATCGACTGTCATGTCATCCATATATTTAAGGCAGATACACGATATGATAACCAGGATACAGACGATAGACACAACGGGAGTTTCCATGACCACCTTCCAAAACCTGAACAGCGGCACGTCGTATGGTTTCGAATTTATTTCGAAGACCGGCATCTTCGGCTGGTGGGACCTTACATCGAACTTCAATTTCTACAGGACCATTCTGAAAGGAATGGTCGGTACATCTGACCTGAACAGCGATAACTACAGCTGGTCGATAAAAATGATCTCCAGCATGACAATATGGGAATTCCTCCAGTTCCAGCTCACGGGTAATTATGACGGACCCAGAACGATGGCACAGGGAAAAACCGATCCAAGCTATTATATCGATATGGGGATAAAAGCAGATTTTACTAAAAGCAAAGCTTTAAGCCTGAGCTTGAACCTGAACGGCCAGAGCTGTGGGAGAAAGATCGGTGTTCCGCCCGAGTGCACGCTCCAGATGTAGAACGCGGGAGGGAGCATGAGCAGAAGCAGCGGCCAGAGAGCGCGCCGGCGCAAGACGCTCAGCGCGGCGCCGGCGATGGCCAAGGCGGCCAGCGGCCAGCCTGCGCAGAGCCGGATGGCCGTGCCCACGTACCGCGCCGCCGTGCGCCAGTCGCCGTCGCCCGGGTAGCGTGTCTCGCCGTGATCGAGCGCCCGCTGGTAGATCGCCTTGGCGCTGAAAACGCCGTTGTAAAATTCCAGCGCATTGCCGTGGAAGTAGTAGTTGTGCCACAGCCAGTAGAGCGGGCCGAGCGAGGCTATGGCGCCGAACAGGCAGGCCGCCAGCACGCGCCGGCGGCGCGCGCTCACCAGGAAGAAACCGGTCACGAAGGGGATCAGGAACCAGCCCTCGTAGCGCGTCAGGGTGCCCGCCAGGCAGAAGGCGGCGGCGCCCACGAGGGCGCCCCAGGACTGCTCCTCCTGGAACCGCACCGTGAAGTACAGCACGCCCGCCAGACAAGCCAGGAATAGCGCCCCGGTCATCGGGACGGCCTGCATGTAGAGCAGGTTTGGGTTCAGGGCCAGCAGCAGGGCGGCGGCGGCTGCCGCGGCGTTGGATCCGAACACGCGCCGCGCCGCCAGGAACAGCAGCACGCCGGCCAGCACGAAGCATGCGCCCGAGGGAATGGAGCCGGCCAGGCCGGATCGCCACAACTGGTCGTACCCGACCAGCGGCAGCATCAGCACGTGCGGCAGCGGAAGCCACACCGTGCCGATCTGCTCCCAGCCCGGCGTCCGCGAGTCGAGCACCCGGCGGGCGATGTTGATGTGGGCGGCGGCGTCGCCGAAGTGGAGCAGCTCGCCCCGGGCGAAAAACAACGCGATGGCGCCGGCGCTCAAGGCCGCCAGGAAAACAGCGAGGACAACTGGCGCCCCCCGGCCGCGCCCGGCTGCCGCGGCGCCAGGTTTGCGGCTCCTAGAACTCCGTGAACTGCCTGAACTCGTTGTAACGGGCATCGATTTCGGCGCGCGTCAGTGTCCGGAAACGGTCCACGCCGAACCGTTCGCAGCAAAAGCTGCCCATCACCGAGCCGTAGATGACGGCCCGGCGCAGCTCCTTCGGGTCGGCGCTCTCGTCCTGGAGGTCGAGCCCCAGGCCGGCCAGGTATCCGAAGAAGCCGCCGGCGAAGGCATCGCCGGCGCCGGTGGGATCAAAGACGTCCTCGAGCAGGTAGCCGGGCACAATGAAGTGGCCCTCGGGCCGGAAGAGAATCGCGCCGTGCTCGCCGCGCTTGATGACCAGCGTCCGCGGGCCCATCCGGAAGATCGCCTGCGCGGCGCGCTTGAGGTTGTGGTGGCCGGAGAGCTGGCGCGCCTCGCTGTCGTTGATCAGCAGAAAGTCCCAGTCCTGGAGGGTCTCCAGCAGCTCCTCGCGCGTCTCGCGGATCCAGTAGTTCATGGTGTCGCCGCCGACTAACTTGGGCGCGAGCATCTGGGCGCGGACGGCGCGCTGAAGGCCCGGCTGGATGTTGCCCAGCAGCAGGTAAGACTGCCCGCGGTAGCGCTCGGGCAGCTTGGGGTTGAAGCCGGCGAAGACATTCAGGTCGGTGCGCAGCGTGGTGCGGTCGTTCATGTCCGGCGAGTAGACGCCCGACCAGTAGAACGTTTTCCCCGGCACGCGCTCCAAGCCGGCCAGGTCGATGCTGCGGCTGGCCAGCAGGTCGTAGTCGGCCTGGTCAAAATCTTCGCCGACGACGGCGACGATGCCCACCTCGGCAAAGAAGCTGGCCGCCAGCGCCGCGTAAGTGCACGAGCCGCCCAGCATCCGCTCGACGCGCCCGTGAGGTGTCTCGACACCGTCATACGCCACCGAACCCACGACCACCAGCGACATGCACTCGATTGTAAGCCAGCCGCTCCCCGGCCCGCCGGTCGTAATCCGTCCGGAAGAACGGGCGGCCCCCGTTTTGTGGCGCGCGCTGTGCCGCCGTTTGGCATCCGCAATCGGAGAGCCGACGTTCTTCGCCCGTTGTGGCGCGAGCTTCAGCTTGCAGCGTCGGCTTCAGCCGACGGCTCGGATCTCTTCGCACGTGTGGCGCGCGCTTTGCCGCCGTTTGGCATCCGCAATCGGAGAGCCGACGTCTGCCACAGCGCTTCCGGTTGAGCCGCCAGCTCCCCGTTGTGGCGCGGGCTTCAGCCTGCCGCCTCGACACTCGTGTCGAGGGCTCCGCGCGAGTCAGCACGCCGCCGGCCGCCAACCGTGCGACAGGCCGAGCGGTGCCACAGCAGATTGCTGGCGAAACACCCGGCCAGGCCCGCGGGGCGCTCCGCAGGCCGCAGGTACAATGAAGAAGTACTGATGCGAATTCCCCCTGGCCTGTGGCGGCACGCGAGCGAGTTGCTGGCAATGGCGCTGGCCATGGGGGTGCAGATCCAGCTCAGCATCTGGCTGGCGCAATGCGACGCCGCGCGGCGCAGGCCCGCGCTCGGGCGCGCGATCCGGGTGGCCGGACTGCTGGCCGCCCTCTGGGCCGGCTTCAGCGTGATCGACAGCTTCCCGGCCTATCAGCGGCGGATCCCCTCCTCCTCCGCGCTGCTCTATTGGGTGCGCGGCGGCGGGCTGGCCTGGTGCTTCGCCACCACCTGCGCCCTGGTGATCCTGGCCCTGTGGCGGCGCGTGCCGCAGTTCAGCGGCGCGCGGCGGGGATTCATCCGGACGGCTGGCGCCGCCTTGGTAGCCGCGCCGTTCGCCGCCATGGGCTTCGGCATCTTGGTCGAGCGGCGTGATCTTCGCCTCCGCGAAGTTCGGGTCCCGCTTCCGGGCCTGCCGAAGGACTTGCAAGGGCTGCGGCTGGTGCAGCTCAGCGACATCCATCTGAGCCCGTTCCTCAGCGAGCAGGAGCTGGCGCGCGCCGTGGATATGGCCAACGAGCTGCGGCCGCACCTGACTGTTGTCACCGGCGACCTGGTGACCTCCCCCGGCGGTCCGCTTGAGGTCTGCCTGCGGCAGCTCGCGCGGCTGCGCGCCGAGGCGGGCATCCTCGGCTGCCTGGGCAATCACGAGGCCTACGCGCGCGTCGCCGATGAAGCCACCCGCGAGGGCCGGCGCCTGGGCATCTATTTCCTGCGGAAGGAAGCGCGCAGCCTGCGGTTCGGCGATGCGAGGCTGAACGTGGCCGGCGTGGACTACCAGCCGATGGGCGGGGAGTACCTGGTCGGCGCCGAGCGGTTGATCGCGCCCGGCTCAACCAACATCCTGCTCTCGCACAACCCCGATGTCTTCGACGTCGCGGCTATACAAGGCTGGCTCCTGACGCTCGCCGGGCACACGCACGGCGGCCAGGTGACGGCCGAGATCCTCGACCCGAGTCTGAACCCGGCGCGGTTCTTCACGCGGTACGTCTACGGCCTCTACCGGCGCGGCCCCTCCCTGATGTGGGTCACGCGCGGCATCGGCACCGTGGGCGCGCCGGTGCGGCTCGGCGCGCCGCCGGAGGTCGTGCTGCTACGCCTGTGCGCTACTTAGTCCTGAGTGACATCCACGGGAACTGGGAAGCGCTGGAGGCGGTCCTGCGCCAGGCGCGGGGCGGCTACGACAAAGTGCTCTGCTGCGGCGACCTGGTGGGCTACGGCGCCGACCCGAACCTGGTGGTCGATTGGGCGCGCACGCACCTGGACGCCATCGTCCGCGGAAACCACGATAAGGCCTGCGCCGGGATGGAGGACTTGCAGTGGTTCAACCCCGTGGCGCGCGCTGCGGCCCTGTGGACCGGCCGGACGCTA
>JBEKLW010000285.1:0-4488 GCA_050008815.1 Bryobacteraceae bacterium | reverse complement strand
TAAGATATACGAGAGTCAAAATAGAAGTCAGGGAGGAAAAGTGTGAAAGTTCGAATGATTGTTCTCTGTGCCGTCGCGGCCGTGGTAGTTGCCCTTGTCGTGGCCGGCTGCGAAAACAAAAGTCCGGAAGAGAGCTGGACCTACGTCGGGACCTGGGCCAATGCCGACTACACCGGTCTCGGCAGCGGGCCCCCGGCTAAGATAGAGATGGCGGCGAGTTCAATGACGTTTTACCACAACGTCACCGACCTGGCGTCGTATACAAGCGGTACTTTCGCTGTAGCGGATGATTGGACTAGCGGCGGCAATCATTACTTCAAGGGCATCGCCGTGATTGGGGGTAATACTAATTTTTTCCTCATGCGCGTGAGCAACAACAACAACACACTGGAAAGCAACTCTACAAACACGGCATACCCTGCGTCCATAGACCCGGCTGGCTCGCAGTACGCCATCTTCGCGCGCCAGTAGCTTCCTCGGTGGCTGGTCGCCGCCATAGAGCCAATCCTGAGGGGCGGCGACCGTCACCTTAAGAGAAGACCCCCGGCGTGCTTGCGGCACCGGCTTACCGCAAGGGCCGGGGGAACTCCGTTTCCATCATGCCTGCCTCGGGATGTCGGGATCATATGCCGACGCGAGTTTCCTCTTCAACCAGTAGAGACCTGAATCCACGGTGCCCTTGGGCACACCCACGACACGGGCGATCTCGAGATTGGTCGGCGCGAGCTTCACCCGTGCCATCCGGATCATGGCCGCGCGCATCCGCCGCCGGGCCTTTGCGAGCGAAGCCCGCAAAACAGCGGCGCGCTCCGGCTCGACTTCTGACTGGAGCTCCGTTTCGAGGAGCCGGGACTGGGCAAACGCCCGGTTTCGCCGTGCGCGAAAGATTTCCAGCCTGAGCTCTCGTGGGGCACGCATTTCTCTGAGTAAGGCTGACAGGCCGAGAATTCGGTTCTCATCGACCCCTGACACTGCCGCCAGCAGGGGGGCATTTTCGGGGCCGATCGTCCGCGCGCAGTTCAGCGCCAAGTTAGCATGGAAATGACGTGAAGGTTCTCACTGATCTCGACGCTTTGGGTGAGTCCCGCTCTTTTGGGCACAGGATCGGTGTATTTTGCCCGTTATCAACAGATTCCAGAGCTTTCGGTGTCCCTCCCCCACGATTCCAGCGTAGCGAACCTTAATGTTCGCTACGGGTAAACGATCATCGACGCATAATCGCTCCAACCTGCTGCCGTTTTGTACGTGGCTACCAAGCCGCTTGAGGGGACGTGGATTTGCAGCCCTGCGGCACAAGCCGTAAATGCATAGGATCCCGAAGGCAATGCGGGAGGCGTGGTCTCCAGAACGTAAACGTTGCTTAAATTGATGCAGCCGTTGAATGCGGCGCTGCCGATGCTGGTGACGCTTGAGGGGATGGTGATGCTGGTCAGGCCAGAACAGGACTGGAATGCGCAGCTTCCGATGCTGGTGACGCTGGACGGGATGGTGACGCTGGTCAGGGAAGAACACTGTATGAACGCATAGGCGCCGATGCTGGTGACGCTGGACGGGATGGTGAACACTCCGGTAATTCCCGCCGGGGCTTGCAGCAGTGTCGTGCCGGCTTTGTTGTACATTACACCGGAGATCGATTCGTAATTCGGGTTGGCGGTGTCAACGGAGATACTGGGCAAGCTGATACATTGCATAAAAGCCCCAGTGGCTATGCTGGTGACACTCGAGGGGATTGTAAGGCTGGTCAGGCCACAAAGTTCGAATGCCCATTGGCCGATGCTGGTGACGCTGGAAGGAATGGTCACGCTGGTCAGGTAGAAACAGCAGTTAAAAGCCGCATAAGCAATGCTGTTAACGCCGGACGGGATTGTGAATGCTCCAGAGAGTTTTCCCGGTGCTTGCATAAGTATCGTGCCGGCTTTGTTGTACAATACCCCGGAAACCGATTTGTAATTCGTGCTGCCGGTGTCAACGGAGATGCTGGTCAGGCTGGTACAAGAGCCAAATGCATTGTTGGAGATATTGAGGACCGTGGCAGGGATAGTCACGCTGGTCAGGCCGGAATTGCAAAATGCGTTGACGCCGATGCTGGTGAGGCTGGAGGGGAAGGTAACATTGGTTAGACCAGAACAGCTCTGAAATGCGCTGGTGCTGATACTGGTGACTCCCCCGGGAATCGTCAGGGAGCCGCTCGGAGCTGTGGTAAACCCGATGATGGTGATACTCGTTCCGGAGCTGGTGAAAGTGAGATTACTTGGAATCCATACGGCGTAAAGGATGGCGTTAGCCGCGCCCATCGTGAAGGTGGCTCCGGCCGCGTAGCTGGTACCGCCGCCGCCTGCTTGCGTGTTCCAGCCCGCGAAGGCAAAGCCTGTTTGGACCAAGTTTCCCGTGTTGCCCAGCATGATAGCTGTAGCTCCTTGCATGTAGTTATTGCTATCAGTCGGGGCGCTCCCGCCCGTGGCCCCATTGCCGTTGTAGATCATCGTGTAGGTAGGGGTCCAGACAGCGTACAAGGTCACATTGGATGAACCCATCGGGAAAGTAGCTCCACCTAGGTACGTGGTCCCGCTACCGTTGGCTTGAGTGTTCCAGCTTGTGAAGGCAAAGCCTGTTTTGACCAAGCTGCCCGTGTTGCCCTGGACGGTGACTGTCGCTCCCTGTGGGTAGTTGTTGCTGTCAGTCGGGGCGCTTCCGCCGGTGAAGCCGTTGCCGTTGTACGTCACTGTGTATGTCCCGTCGTCCTGGAGCACCACTGAGGCGCTCGCGGGGGCGCCGACTGTGTAGGCAGGGGGGGAATTGGGGTCGGCTTGGATCGTCAGGGTGACCGTATGGTCGACGTTGGCGGCATCGTGTACCCCGGTGATGGGAAGGCTGATCGTGGTCGTGGAATGTATGAGCGTCGCGGTAAAGGACGTCCCCGACGCGGGGAGCGGGCCCGTCAGGTCGGCTGGCACGTAGTTGCCGCCCGTTAAGAGGTGCACGGTGATGTCACCGGTCGGAGGGCTGGAGGAAGTAATGGTGAAAGTCGCCGTTCCCCCGTCTTCGCTCACTGAGGCCTTGTCGCGGGTCACCGAAAGGATCGGGTAAGGGCTGACGCCCACAGTCGCGTGGACGGACGGGCTGGGGAGCATATTGGGGCCGATCGCGATCGCGCGAATGTCCAAAGACTGGAGGGAGGTGGTCCGGCTGATGGTCATATCACCGCTGGACCCGGTTATTTTCTTTGCCGAGTTCAGGCTGGTGAGTGTGAGCGGAGTGCCGTTGTCGGTATAGAAGATGACCGAGTTCACAGTCGCTGTGGACAGGGTCACGGTCGTCGTCTGGCCCGTGTAGAAGGAACTGCCGTCCCCGACGGTCCCCGATGTCCCGCCCTGCACGGAATAGGACACCGTCACGGGGGCCGTTATGTTGGGGCTGCTCGGATCTGAAGAGTGCGAGTTGCCCGCGCCCGGGCCGTTATACTCGTATGGGAGCGGACAGCCAAAGCTCGCTGCGGCGAGCGCGGCTATGAGTGCGATCCGCCTCACGCGTCGTCCGGACCCAATCCCCGCCGGGTGTGCTTCCGCCGACCGTTTCCTGGCCACTTTTGCTTCCTTAGAGGGAACTCTATCGCTAGTTCGGCCGGATTTCAAGAAATCGTGGCCGGCCAGGAACCTCCCTGAAACGCCCTCTAGGCGTGCGTGGCGGGGCAAGGCGAAGTTTTCGGAAAGCTACGATTGGGGGGGGGCCTGCACAGTGCCCTGGGACATCGGCCTCCGACACCGGAGGTAGGGATGCCGCCAGCCTTTGAAGAGCTGATCCTTGTGGTATAAGAACTGGGGGCAGGTCAGTGCCCGCCGCCTTCTCCCTATGGGCCGAAACGGTATCCGGCGGTGAGCGCAAACAGGGGGATGAGCGTGGAGGCTCCACCGGCTTGTGAGAAGGTGATGATGAGGGGGACTTCAAGCCGCAGATCCAGGCCACCGGCAATCGCGTATCCGGCCCCCAGGCTGACAAGAGCCCCGCCGACACTTCCGGCGAACGTCTGCTTGCTGCCACCACCCGGGAGAGGCGTCCCGAGGGTTGGGTCAGTTTTGCTACTTTCTTCCCAGTTGACTCCGAGATATGCGAGACCTGCGCCAGCGAGGAAATAGAATCCACCCTGGTTGCGATTGTATCCGTAGAGATAGTTCAGGAAGGCCGCGAGGGCCGTGATTTTGGTCGTGTCGACGTACGTATTGACACCATTGTTGGAGGTCTGTTGGAAGCTGCCGTAGTAGAACACCAAGCCTACTTCAAGTTGATCCATGAACAGCTTGTTGACGCCGGCTCCGAAAGCGACGCCGTCGAAAGTTATATCGGCACCGATGCCACCCCGGACTCCGACGCTGTCCATGGGTCCCTGTGCGCTCGCCGGGAGGGCGGCGCCTAAAAGAATACTGACAACCAAGCGCCTTTTTTGTTTGAGAGCAGCGGTTCTTCGAAGTTCTACTACGGGCGCTCGTGGCG
>JBEKLW010000284.1:0-4488 GCA_050008815.1 Bryobacteraceae bacterium | reverse complement strand
CGGCGCCGCGGCCGGAGCCGGTGCGGTGGCCGGAGCTGGCGCAGCGGCCGGAGCTGGCGCGGCGGCCGGAGCTGGCGCGGCGGCCGGAGCTGGCGCAGCGGCTGGGGCAGGCGCGGCGGCTGGGGCCGGCGCGGCGGCCGGAGTAGGCGCGGCGGCTGGGGCTGCGGGGTTTGCGCCACCGCCCTTGGCCTGGATAGCCCTGGCGCGCTCGGCTTGGGCGTAGCCCCTGATGGCCGGGTGCAAGTTCAGCTCCCCCAAAAGCTGGTTGCACACAGCGATTGCGTCGTCGTACTTGTGTTGCCGGTTGAGGACCATTGCTAGCCTCAGCTTCGCCGCGGGGTCGGGGGCGCTCGTCGCGGCGATGGCCGTCCTCAGCTCGTTCTCGGCGCGCGCCCAATCCTTGCGTGCCATCGCTGCCAGCCCCAGCGCGTGGTGGGCTTCTGAGGCGAATCCCCTCAACGCCTCGTTCCAGACCTCGTCGGAGATGTTCGGGTTGGGCTTGGGGAGCGTCTTCAGCATCTCCAGCGCCGTGGACACGTATTTCTCCACCCGGCCCAGCTTCTCCTCGCGATCGATATCGAACTCGCGCGTCCGCTGCGCCAGCACGCGCGCCAGCAGCAGCATAGTTCGGGTGCGCGTCACGTCGTCGGGATTGGCCTCTAGCGCCATCTCGCCGTAAACGATCAATTTGTCGTGAGCCTGCATTCTGCCGTACGTCTCCGCCGCCCAGTACAACACCGCGCCTCTGAAGTCCGAATCCGCGAACCGCACGAGGAAGTCCTCGATGGCGGCGATCTGCGCTTCCGTTGTCTCCACGGTTGTGATCTTCCGGAGCGCCGCTTGCTCGGCGGCCGACTTGAACGCCGGGACTCTCCTGGCCGGTGCCGGTTGCGCGGCCTGCGCGGGCTGCACCGGTTGTGCGGGCTGCGCCGGTTGTGCGGGGGCGCCCTGTTTCTGCTGGCCCAATGACAGGCTGGCCCCCAGAAGCGCCAGCACTGCCGCCATGGTTCCTCTTCTCATCTTTCGACTCCTTCTGTCTGTCTCCGTCCGGCCGGCGTGCCTGACACGTCAGTCCGTCACTGTTTCCTGAACGCCTGCTCGAGGCCTTTCTGTGCCGCCTGCCGCGCCGCTTCCGATGCGCCGCTCACCTCGAGCGCCGCCCGGTAGTGCTGGACCGCCTGGTCGCGCTGGCCGGCCGCATCGGCGAGCCGCCCGAGGTAGACATAAGTCCAGGCCCTGATGGGCGGCGCCGGCGAGAACTCCAGCGTCTTCTGGAACAGCTTCTCAGCCGTCTCGGGGTCCTTCTGGAGCGCGGCGATGCGCGCCAGGCCGTAATAGGCTGTCGCCTGCGCCGGCCTCTCTTCGGTTTCGCGAAGCGCCTGGAGATACCGCGCCCGGGCGGCGTCCAGCTCGCGCTGGGTGTAAAGGCGCTCGGCTTCCTCGAGTGTCCTGTAAGCGCCCGCCGGTGGCGCCCTGGTCTCGGCGGGGATCTCTTTCGCCTTCCGCGCCGGCCGCTCGGTGGCAAACTCCAGCCGCTCCAGCCGCTGCTCCTCTTTCCGAAGGTCGATGGCTCTCACCAGGTCGGGGTAGAAAAAGCGGAGCGACTGCTCCTGCCTCTCGTAGGCCGGGAGCAGCTCGAAAAACGCCGGGGTGACAATGTAGCCTTCACGGAACGCCGTCTCCACCATCGCCTGCCGTGCCGCGGGTGGCGCCAGGCGGGCTTCGATCGCCTTGATCAAGCACTCGGTGGCCAGGAGCAGGAAGTCGGATTTGAACTGGCTCTCTAGCAGCGGCGCCGCCTGCGCGAAGTCCAGCAGCCCCCTCTTCTTGTCCAGCTCGGCGGCGTACCGTATGGCGAGCGAATCCAGCATGTAGTGCATGTAGGCGTGCCGGATCTCGTCAGCCTGCGGCTCCGGCGAGGGCGTCACGACGATGAAATAGTCGCTCTTGTAGCTGCGCGTGTGGCTCTGGTTCGGCGCGCCCACCAGGTCCACATAGATCTGAAAGCGCGTGCCGAGCGGGCCGCTGGCGGAGCTGCGCAGATACGCGTTCACCTCCGCGACGGCCCTCGTCGCCGGCTGGTGATAGCGTTCGATCGCCGCCTCGAAGGCCGGCTGCGCCCGCTGCCAGAGTTCCTCCAGGCGAGCTTCCTTGTGGAAGCGCACCAGCAGCGCGCGGAGGTCTTCCAGCGCGAGGGTGTCGGGTGGAAGCTCGGTTGTCCTGTACCGCCAGGCAAACTCCGGGGGATCGCCGATCGAGAGGCCGAAGGAGATGTACTGGCTGAGCTCGGCCGTCCAGTCCTTCTGCCGATGGGCGGCGAAAAACCGCTTCAGCTCGGCAAGGCTGGGCGGGTTCAGAGCCGTAATCTCCCGCCGCACCATCTCGCGCACGGGGGAGTTCGCCGGCGAGCCCAGATCGGCGTCGTAGCCGGCGGCGTTCGCCGCGGCCAGGACGGTGAACAGGGCCGGGCTCGCGTCCAGTTGCCCTTGCTCGGCCGCGGTTCCGGCCGCCGCGCCAATGGCGAAAAGGACCACTGCCGGGATACTGCGAATCAACGAGTGCCTGCCTTGTTTCAGCCTGTGGATTGAGGTCCGCCGCCGGGGGGCCCTGTCTCAGTGTAGCCGATCGACTCCCGCCTCTGCGCGGTCACGTGGAGGGCGCCTGAGCGGGCTAGATCACGGTGAAGACGCCGCGCCGGCGGGCGCCTCGAACCTGGCGGGACAGCCCTGCCAGGGCCAGAAGGACAGCGTCTGGTCGCTGGGCCGGTATTGCACCCACGTCTCCCAGCCGCCGCCGACCGCGACGCTGACGATTATTCCGTTGCCACAAGGCCGCGCCTTCAGCACCCGGGCCGCCGACGCATTCGCAAATGCGCTCTTGGGACCCCAGTCCTTCATGAATTCCTGAAAGGAGTAGTCGCGGCACGGCTGGGGGCAGCCCCAGGCGCGGTAGGCGGCTTGGTAGTCATGCCGGCTGAGGTGACCCAGCAGCGTCCGGACCTGGGATTTGGCCCGGAAGATCGGCAGGAAGAAGTAGAGCACGCCCGCCAGGACGGCGGCGGCGAGAACCGAGATCACGCTCCAGCGGATGAGCTTGCCGCGCCGCGCATCGGCGGCCCCATACTCTTCCAGGTACCCGGCCATGAGGTTCGACCTTCCTCCGCAGCGTGCTCCGCAGGCTGGCTACTTCGGCAGAGGATGAGCCACGTCGAACGCCGTGATGGCGTCCCTGGTGATGTCCAGCGCAGGCTTCGCGAAGAGCGTGCTGCCGGCCTCCACCACCAGGTCAAACCCACGCTCGTCGGCCAGCTTCCGCACCACCTCCCGCATTTGCTGGCCGTTTCGCGTGAACAGGTCGTTGCGCTCGGCTTCCAACTCCTCTTGCGCGTCCTGCGCCAGCCGCTCGTAGTCGCGCTGCTTGCGCTGCGCCTGCACCCGCAGGTCGTTGGCGGTCTGCTGCGGCAGCCTGCCGCCCTGCAGGCGCTGCCCGATCCCGTCGATCTCGCTGCGGAGCTGCTCCAGTTGGGCCTGGCGCGGCTTGAACTGGGCTTCCATGTCGGCCAGGGCCTTCCTGACCTGGGCGGCGCCGAGGACGGCTTGCTGCATGTCAACCACGGCGACCTTGATCTGCGCCGCGGCTGTCCCGCAAAGGACTGCCGCGCCGGCGACCGCCACCAACCAACGCGTTAGTGTATTCCTTAGCATCTGAAAGACTTCCTCACAATGGGAAAATGCACTCCTTAGATTAGCACAGACGACGCCGGCGCCAGCCCGGCCGGGACGCGCCGGCAGTCCGGATCCGTTGATCCGCGGGCTACAGAACCAGTTCCGGGTACAGGATCATCAGGCCGCCGCGGAAGATCAGCCCCGCCACCTCGCCGAACAGGCGCCAGGCAATGATGAGGCCGACAAAGGCGAACATCGGGCTGCGGCTCAGCTCCACGAAGCGTAGGGCTGCCCGCTCCGGCAGAAGCAGGCCCACGGCCGTGTTGCCGTCCAGCGGGGGGAAGGGCAGCAGGTTGAACGCCCCGAGCATGAGGTTGAGCGAGAAGACGATGCTCAGGAACTTCGCCGCCGCTTCCGCCGCGCCGGCGCGCGTCGCGGCGACCATGTGCGAGAAGTTCGCCGCTTCCGGAGGCGCGAACCACCCCGCGGCGATGCCTCCCCGGATGGCGGCGGCCGCCAGCACCACCAGGACGAAGTTGGCGGCCGGGCCGGCCAGCGCCATCAGCGCGGCGCGCCGCGGGTGGCGCTGTTGCCAGAGGGGGTCGTAGGGCGCGCTCGCCCAGCCGAGCATGAAGCCGCTGACGAAGAACGTGATCAACGGCGCCACGATCGTGCCGATCGGCTCGCGGCGCATGTGCGGCAGCGGGTTGAGGGTGACTTGCCCGGCTTCGTGCGCCGTCATGTCGCCGCCCCTCTTCGCCGCCAGAGCGTGCGCCGCCTCGTGGCACGTCAGCGCCAGCAGGAACGCGACGTACCAGATCAG
>JBEKLW010000283.1:0-6684 GCA_050008815.1 Bryobacteraceae bacterium | reverse complement strand
CTCGGCCGGCGTCCTCGACGTACTGTTCAAGTACGCCTCCGGGCGCCGGCCGTCGCGCGCCTTGTATCTGCAGCCCTCTCATCGCGCCTCGCTACGATCGTGGTGAAACATCCGGGCTAGTAGTGGAATGCCGCGGCACTCAGCAGCAGCATCAGTGCAGCAATGCCGGCTGCCCAGCGTGCCCGGCTCGCCGTCCGGGCGGCCCCGCGGTCCGGCCGGTCATTCCCGCTCGATTCCCCTGTCCGCCATTCTGGTCCAGCTCCTGCGTACGATCAGGCATGTGAGGTCGTCGCGCTGGGGTGCGGCGCCGACGAATGCACCCACCGACGACATCAGCCCCGCGAGAATGTCCGCGGCGGATCCAGTGGCGCTGGATTGGCACAAGGCCAGCAGACGGGACTCCCCGTACTCCTCGCCCTGCGTATTCTCGGCTTCGACCACGCCGTCGGTGTACACCACCAGCAGATCGCCCGGCTCGAGCGTCACAGCGCCGCAATCGTAGCTGGCTGCGGCGCGGACCCCCAGCGGCAGCCCGCCTGCTTCCAGGCGCTCGATCGCTCCCGACGCTCGGCGGAGGATCGGAACGTCGTGGCCGGCGTTGATATAGGTGAGCGCTCCGGTCGACGGATCAATATCGGCCAGAAACGCCGTGGTGAACCGGCGGCCGTCCAGGCTATGCGCACAGGCGTAGTGATTCAACCCCGCGACCAAGCCGGTCAGTCCGGGGAGCGCTTCGGCCAGCGTGCGCAGGCTGGCCTGAAAGGTGGCCATCAGCAGAGCGGCCGGAACGCTCTTGCCGGCCACGTCGGCCACCACCACGTGAAGACGCTTCGATGCTTCGCCGGCCACCTCGCGCAGGAACGCGTCGTAGTAGTCTCCCGAGACCGTGTTGGCCGGCCGCGTGCCGAAGGCGATGTCGAAGCCGGGGACTTCAGGCGGCGCGGTGGGCACCAGCCAGCGCTGGATGTCGCGCGCGATTTCCAGATCGCGTTTCATGACCACCCGGTCGGCGAGTTCGAGCGCCAGCAGCGCCAGCAGCGACCCGGCTGCGAGGAGCACGTGCACCGCTTGCGGCCACCCGAATGGCTGCAACCCAGACACGGCCGTCAAGGTGAGCAGCAGTGCGATCACCAGGAACACCCGGCGCGGCGGCGACAGCTTCATGAGCAGCGCCCAGAACAGCAAGCGCGCGATTCCAACTCCGCGCCGGAAGTGCGACTTCTTCGGGAGGGATTCCCAGTCCACCTCGCGCGAGTACAGGCTGTAGCTGGCGCGGGCGTCGGCTTCGAACTGCCGCCACAACTCGCCGATCGCGAGGCCGTCGCTCACCCGTTGCCAGAAGTCCCGCAGATGTAACCACCGGCGGCGGGCGCCTCCGAACCGGGCGCGGTCAGCGCTGGCCGGTTTGGCCATCGAAGTGTTTCTCCATGAACCTCGGGAACCGCTTCCAATCGCCGGGCATGGTTCTGTGTCCCCCGGCGCGCCAATAGTAGCCGATCGTGCTCGGGATCGGGCCACCGATCCTGGTCCCCAGTTTGCAGCAACACTGGCCGGGGCGCAATCCGCGCCGGCCGTCCCGGGCTGCGCTCGTACTGGTTCCCCTCAAACAGCCGCACACTCTCCGGGCGGCGCA
This sequence comes from Bryobacteraceae bacterium, assembly GCA_050008815.1. Classification (GTDB taxonomy): domain Bacteria; phylum Acidobacteriota; class Terriglobia; order Bryobacterales; family Bryobacteraceae; genus JBEKLJ01. The sequence goes on along the minus strand of JBEKLW010000283.1, from coordinate 5,051 downwards.
AACTTGACAGGCTACAATCTTAAGGGAACACACGATGGTCTACCGCGATCCGTTCGACCACGGCCCCCTGCACCGCGAGAGCGGCGGTCTACGAAACCCTCGCACAAACGTTCTATATCCCTTTCGCGACGGCATCCCCGTTTTCGCAATGCCGGCGGAAATCGATGGCCCCAATGCTCGTTATCAACGGCTGTACGACCGGGTCGCACCGTTCTACGACTGGTCGACGCGATTCTACGCTTGGCTGAAAAGCGGAGCCGAAGAGACCCGGCGTAGCGTCTACCTCAAGCTGCTGGAACTGCGCCCGTCGGCGCGTTTCCTGGAGGTGTCGGTTGGCACGGGCGCCAATTGGGCCTACCTCAGCCGCGACCTGCAATTCCATGGCCTGGATCTGTCATGGGGTATGCTGACTCGCTGCCGCCGTCGTGTCCGACGCCTGCACCTCGAGGCCGAGCTTTGCCAGGGGCTCGCGGAGCACTTGCCATACCCTGAGGACTATTTCGAGTGTGTGTTTCACATGGGCGGCATTAACTTTTTCACCGATCCTGCTGCCGCGTTACGAGAGATGATACGCGTTGCGTGTCCGGGAACTCGGCTCGTGGTGGTAGACGAGACCGAAGAATTCGCGCAACGCCATGAGAAGACCTTCCTTGCCAGGGCGTTCTATGGAGACCGGCCGCGGACAATAAAGGCGCCGTTAGATTTGCTTCCGCCACAGATGGAAGAGGTGCACGTCGACACGGTGTGGGCCGGCGACTTGTATGTGCTCAGTTTCCGCAAGCCTGGGCCGACGGGAAGCCTCGGAGAGCCACGTCCACCTCGGGCCCAAGGCCGGTTAGATTTCTGACCAGACACCTTCCCCATGCTGTGTCGCAGGCATGTGCTAGAATTGCTTTCAGAATTCACCGCTTAGCTTAGCCATCTCTTTCGGAGGGGAAACTGATGAGGATAGTGCCGACAGGACTCGTCTGCGGGCTGCTGCTCGCGGGATGGGCCCAGATCCACGGGATGCAGTCTGCCGGAGAGGCGCAGCAGCCCGAACTGACGGTCGTCAAAGCGGATTTCATCCCCGGTGAAAAGACGCTCTTCTATGACGACTTCACCGACATGGCCCCTGGCGACGCCCCGGCTCACTTCAAGGTTCGCGGCGCGGCGCCGGAACTGCGGGCCGGAGGCGGCATACGCCAACTGACCTTCCTGCAAACCGGGTCGCTCTTCCCGAACCTGACGAGCCTCCCGAAGAACTTCACCTACGAAGCGGAAGTCCAGTTCGAGAACGTTCGCAACGCACGGACGGCTCTGATTCTGTACTCCGGCGCGAAGGAGGCGCTCATCTGGTGGTTCTCCGCGAGCCCGAAACAGGTACAACTCGTCGTGGCCGTGAAGAACCACACCGAGGACCTGGCGCGCAAGACCGTCCAGATGGATTGGAGCCAGCCGGCGAAGATCGCCCTGTGGGTCCAGAACGGACGCGTCCGCGTGTTCATAAACGGGGAGAAGCACGTCGACGCCAACCAGGTGGAACTGCCGGCGATCGACAGGGTCGAGATTCTGAGCTCAATCCTCGGCGCGGGCCAGGCGGTCGGTTACCGCAGCGTGCGGTTCGCCGAGTCCACGCCGGACTTCAGCCAGGTCATCTCCGCCTCCGGCCGTTACGTCTCGCACGGCATCCTCTTTGACACGGGCAGCGACCGACTGAAGCCGGAATCGGCGGCGGTTATTCAATCCGTCGCGCGCGGTCTCGAGACTAACCCGAATTTGCGGCTGCTCATCGAGGGCCACACCGATTCGGTCGGCAACGCCGCCCAAAACCTGGACCTATCCCGGCGCCGCGCCGAAGCCGTCAAAACCGTTTTGGTCTCCCAATTCAACGTGGACGGCGCCCGGCTCACCACTGCCGGTCTCGGCGCGACCAAACCGATCGACTCCAACGACACCCCGCAGGGCCGTAGCCAAAACCGCCGGGTGGAGTTCGTGAAGCAGTAGCACGGGAGCCACTGAGGTCATCCCAGATCAAGGCAGGCCGTGGCGCCTGTTACATCACGAATTCCACGCTCGGAATCGGAGCCGGCGTGCGTCCCCCCGTAGCTGGCGTAGAGCCCTTGCGGACAGACCGCCGCCGTCACTTCTTCGGGCGCGGCTCGCTCGTAGGTGGCACGATGCCTTTCATGCGCATGTAGGTGACGAGGTTGCCGTAGTGCAAAACGGCGTGAAGGTTGTTGAAATAGAGCACACCCAGGCGCGTATGATCCCCGCCGAAGAGGTTCACCGTCTCCGCGGCCCTGGCGTCGGTAAAATCCGCGTACGCAGGCCTGCAGAACGCGACGGCCTCTTTGAGCGCAGCCACCAGGTCGGCCCTCGCCGTTTTGGTCTTCTCTACCTCGATTTCGGGACGGCTCACTCCCCTGAGGGCGGCGCACATCGAGTACTGCGCGTCGGCGATATGCCCTAGAATCTGGCCGAAAGAGCGCACTTCCGGCACGGGCTTGAATGCGTAGTTTTCGACCGGCATTTTCTCGGCCGAGGCGATTATCGTATTGGCTACGTACTCGAACGCCATGCGCACGTCGGAACCAAGCGGATTGGCTGGTGCGGTTGGCGGCGGGGCGGGTTGCTGAGCCAGGCCGACAAGCGAACCCAGCAGAAACAGGACGGCAACGCGAGACAGCCATTGAGTGTTCATAGATGGATTCTACGCAGAGGTCCGGAGGTATGTTCCAAAGGAATTTGCGAGCAATCTGCTGCGGCGCGCGATAGGGCCGCATCTACTGCGTTGCGCTCGGCCGGCGTCCTCGACGTACTGTTCAAGTACGCCTGCGGGCGCCGGCCGTCGCGCGCCTTGTATCTGCAGCCCTCTCATCGCGCCTCGCTACGATCGTGGTGAAACATCCGGGCTGGAGCCTTGGGAGATCGCTGGCACAAAGCGTCGCCAAGGCAGGTCCCGCTGAAGACTACTCGCCGAAAGTCGGTGTTCACCGATTCCGTTTGGGTCACAGCCTCAACCGCAAGCTATCAGCCGATCGGAGACCTCGTGCCCCCGCGAAGAGTTCGAGTCCACTCTGAGGCTCTAGCGGCGTTCGAACCGGCAAGTCCAAGAAGCAGAAGAGCAATCCCAGCAAACAGCCAAACTGGGGTGGCTCCCCGGCATGGATTCGAACCACGATTCACGGCTCCAAAGGCCGCTGTCCTACCCTTAGACGACCGGGGAAGCGGGCGAGAGCAGGCTCTCGAAAGGTAGTGTAGCAAGCAGCGCGCGGCAATGGACTGCCAGCCCCGGCTGCGCCAGCCTGGAGGCTGGCGCGCGGCTCTGGAGAGCCGCCCTACCGGGCTTCGTCGCGGAGCCGGCCACTGCCTCTCAGCGGCGCTCTCGTCAGTCCGCGCAGGCCGTCCCGTCCAGCGGCGCAGCCGGGTCAGGGGACCCGGCGCGGGCCAGAGGGTCCGCCCTACCCAGACCGGGAACACACTGGCCCGCTACCAGTCGGCGTAGGGCGTGCCGTCGAGCGGGCTGGCCTTATCCGAGCCGCTGCGCACGTCGAAGATGCCCGGCTCGGCCTGGTTCACCGTGGTCGCGGCGTCCTCCATGATCAACTGCCAGCTCGAGTTCGACCCCGTGATCGGGTCCAGCGGGACCTCCCGCAAGTAGCCCTCCGTCACCAGCTCTTGCAAGGTCTGCGGCGCCTTCTGCTTGTCGTAGGCGTACTCGTCGATCACCGAGCGCAGCGTGAACAGGTTGCTCCGCAGCAGGCTCTCGCGGGCCCGCAGCACGGCCTTCTGGTACATCGGCACCGCGATCGACACCAGGATCGTGATGATCGTCAGCACGATCATCAGCTCGATCAGCGTGAATCCGAGACGGCTCCCCCGCCAGCGTTGCGTGCGCATCACCAGTCCGAGTAGGACGTGCCATCCCGGGCCTTCTCCAGGCTCTTGGTGTACACGTCGAAGACGTTCTGCCCGCCCCAGGTCATCGAGTCCGGGTCGTCGCGCGTCGAGCGCAGGCCCCACTCGAAGGAACTCATCATCGGGTCCCTGGGAATGCGCCTGAGGAACTTCATCTTCTTGTCCTGGCTGCCCTGCAAGCGCACGCCCTCTACCAGTTGCTCCAGGCTCTCCGGATAGCAGTCGCTGTCGATCTTGCCCGGCGGGATCATGCGGAAGTCGCAAGCGTCCTTGTACTTGTCGATGGCCGTGCGCAGCTCCCTGAGCGCCCACCGCAGCTCCTTCTCCTTCTCCCGCCGCACCCTGACCCGCGCCAGCGGGATGGCCATGGTCGCCAGCAGCGCGATGAGCATGAACGCCACGATCAGCTCGATCAGCGTCAGCCCCCGCTGGCTCTTCCCGCGTCTGGCCGCCCCTGGCATGTCCCTATTGGATCATGACCCCGGCGTGCGGCAGGTCGGTCGTGACCGGCTGCATGGCGGAGTTCCGCGCGCCCAGCTCGGAGAACGTCACCACGGTCGCGCCGGGCTTGATTGCCTGGAAGGTGAACACCGCCAGCGTGCCCGAGCCGTTCACGCCGCCCGCGCCCGGCAGCCGGTTCAGGTTCACCGTCGCATCGCCGGCGTCGTTGAGGATGTTCCGCGTGAAGATGACCTTCTGCCCGTCGCTCGAGAGCAGGCCGCCCACGGCGATCTCCTGCAAGCGCAGAAGCTGCGGGTCGAACTTCAGGTGGAACGGCGCCGCGACCAGGTCGCGCGCACTGTCGGCATCGAGCTGGAGCGTGAAGGTCGACCCCGACCGCGCCTGCGCGTTCCCCGGCCGGAACAGCAGCCGCGTCGGCGCGGGCGAGATGGGAGCCGGGGGCGCCGGCTGAGCCGGCGGGACCGGCTGCGGCGCCGTGGACGCGGGCTGCGCCGGAACAGGCTGCGGCTGCGCCGGAACAGGCTGCGGCTGCGCCGGAACAGGCTGCGGCTGCGCCGGCGGTGCTCCGGCCGGCGGCTGGGCGGCCGGGGCGGCGGGAGCGGCCGGGGCCGCCGGGGCCATCGCTTCCGCGCGCGGCGTCAGGCTCATTCGGGTGACGTTCTCCGTGCCGGCCGCCACCGGCCGCAGGT
>JBEKLW010000282.1:0-4491 GCA_050008815.1 Bryobacteraceae bacterium | reverse complement strand
GGTCTGCGTGACCGCCCAGCACCGTCAGATGCTGGACCAGGTGCTGGAGGCCTTTGAGGTCGTTCCGGATTACGACCTGGACGTCATGCGGCCGGACCAGACCCTCTCGCAATCGACTTCCCGGATCATGGCCAGCCTGGAGGCGGTGCTGACGGCCGTGCGCCCCAGCCTGGTCCTGGTGCAGGGGGACACCACCACCACGCTGTGCGGCGCTCTGGCGGCCTTCTACCACCACATCCCGGCCGGACACGTCGAAGCCGGCCTGCGCACCTGGGACATGCGGCAGCCTTTTCCCGAAGAGATGAACCGGGTGCTGACAACCCGGCTCGTCTCCCTGCACTTCGCCGCAACCGAGTGGGCGGCCTCGAATCTCCACGCGGAGGGAGTTCCCCCCGAGCGCGTCACCGTGACGGGACAGACCGGCATCGACGCCGTGCTATACGTTCGCGACAGGCTGGAAAGTGGCGCGCTCCGCGGGCCGGAGTGGCCGCAACTGGATCCTTCCAAGAAGCTCATCGTGGTCACCGCGCACCGGCGGGAGAGCTTCGGGGAGGGATTCGCGCGGATCTGCTCGGCGCTGGGCCGGCTGGCCGAGCGCCCGGACGTCGAGATCGTCTACCCGGTGCATCCCAATCCGAACGTTCAGGCGCCGGTCCGGCGGTTTCTCTCCGCCCGCGGCAACATCGTGCTCGTGGAACCGCTCGAGTACGTGCCCTTCGTGGACCTCATGCGGCGCGCCTACATATTGATCACCGATTCGGGCGGGATCCAGGAAGAGGGACCCTCGCTGGGCAAACCGATCCTGGTTCTGCGGGAGAAGACCGAGCGGCCCGAAGCCGTTCAGGCGGGCACGGTTAAGTTGGTTGGCACGGACGAGCGAGCGATCGTCGCCGAAGCCACCCGGCTGCTGGAAGACCGGGCGGAGTACGACCGCATGGCGCGCGTTCACAACCCTTACGGGGACGGTCGCGCCAGCCCCCGGATCGGGGCGGCAATCCTCTCATTCTTCAGGGACTAATTCCGCTGCGCCGGACTCAGAATAGGGGTGGCCGCGCCTCCGGATGGGGTCGTGAGCGGCGCTGGCGACCCCATAATGGGGTCCGGATGGGGGAGGCCGCGGGCGTGAGGACTCTGGGGAATCCTGGGAGACCCAAAAAGCCCTCGGGCGTTCCCCCGTCCAACGAAGCCCCCTCCGACGACCTGGTGAGCTTGCTCTCGGGGAAGGTCATCGGCCAGCCGGCGGCCATGCAGCACATCGTCCCCTACGTGGAGATGTTCCGCGCCGGCTTGTCCCCCGAGGGAAGACCCGCCGGGGTCTTCCTGTTGCTGGGACCGACCGGAACGGGGAAGACCAAGACGGTCGAGGCGCTGGCCGATGTGCTGCACGGCAGCGAGAAGAGCGTGCTGAGGGTGGACTGCGGCGAGTACCAGATGGAGCATGAGGTGGCCAAGCTCATCGGGGCGCCGCCGGGGTACCTGGGCCACCGCGAGACCCAGCCGATGCTCACCCAGCAGAAGCTGAACGCGGTCACCAGCGACCACTGCGGCCTCTCCATCGTCCTGTTCGACGAGATCGAGAAGGCGGCTCCGTCGATGCTGCACCTGCTGCTCGGCATCCTGGACCGGGCGACGCTGCGGCTGGGCGACAACGCCTCGGTGAACTTCGAGAACAGCGTCATCTTCCTGACCAGCAACCTGGGCGCGCGCGAGATGATGAAGGAGCTCCACCCGGAGTTCGGGTTTCAGGCGGCGGCGCCGCGGGAGCTGCCGGATCTGTCCAACAAGCTGGAAAGCATCGCGGGCTGCGCGGTGCGGAGGAAGTTCTCGCCTGAGTTCGTCAACCGCATCGACGCGGTGATCACCTACCAGCCGCTCGGCCAGGACTCGCTGGCCGCGATCCTCGATCAGCAGATCTGGGAACTCCAGCGGCACGTGAACACGCGCCTGGGCGATCGCTGCTTCGACATCGAGGTGCCGCTCGAGAGCCGGCAATTCCTGCTCCGCACCGGGACCAGCCCCGAGTACGGCGCGCGGGAGCTGAAGCGCACCATCCACCGCCAACTGACCCAGCCGCTGGCGACGATGGTGGCCGCGGCCAGGATCGAGCCGGGCGCACGCGTGCGGGTCGAGCTGGCGCAGGACCAGGAGAGCCTTCTCATCCGCGCGCTGGACCGGGGCGGCCCTCGCGCGCCAAAGTCTCTCACGGTGCTGCTGGTGGACGACAACCGCGACCTGGTGCGTTTCCTCGAACGGTTGATGGCGCAGGCCGGCTGGCGGCTGGTGACGGCGCAGTCGGCGCAGGCAGCCCGCGAGCTAGCCGCCGGCCAGGCGCCCAACGCGGCGCTGCTCGACTACCTGCTTCCGGATGGCAACGGGGTCGATCTGGGCGTGGTGCTTCAGCGCAAGACGCCCAGGGTCCAGGTGATCCTCATGACTGGAACGAAGCTTTCGCCCGAGGAAGAGGCGATCTGCCGGGAGCACGATTTCCCAGTCCTGCGGAAGCCCTTCCTGGCGGGCGATATTCTGGACCTGCTCCGCGCGCGGCTCCTCCAATCCTCGGCCGCCGGCGTGTGAAGCGCGCCTGGCGGGCCGCGGCAGGTTGTTGACGAGAAATGCGCGCTATCCCGATCCGGCGTCGCGTAGGAAGCGGGCCGCCTCTTCGGGCGGGGTCGGGTTGATGTAGAAGCCCGTGCCCCACTCGAAGCCGGCCACCCGCGTCAGCTTCGGCATCAGCTCGACGTGCCAGTGGTAATAGGCCAGCTCGGGCTCCTGGAGCGGCGACGTGTGGATCATGTAGTTGTAGGCCGGCCGCTCCAGCACCTTGTCGATCTCCCGCAGCACCACCGGCATCAGCCAGCCCAGGTTGCGGAACGCCGGGACGTCCGAGCTCTCGAAGTGCGAAAAGTGCCGCCGCGGCAGGATCCAAACCTCGAAGGGAAAGCGCGACGCGTAGGGGCAGATCGCCACGAACTGCTCGGTCTCCAGCACGATGCGGCTGCCGGTGTCGATCTCCTGACGGATGATGTCGCAGTAGATGCAGCGCTCTCGCAGGTCGTAGTACTTCTTGGCCCCCTCCATCTCCTCCACGACGCGGCGCGGGATCACCGGCAGCGCGATCAACTGCGAGTGCGTGTGCTCGAGCGTCGCCCCGGCCGTCTCGCCGTGATTCTTGAAGACCAGGATGTAGCGCATGCGGCGGTCCTTCTTCAGGTCGAGGATGCGGTCGCGGCAGGCCCAGAAGACGTCTTCGACGGCCTTGTCCGGCATCCCGGCCAGCGTCAACTGGTGGTCCGGCGTCTCGATGACGACCTCGTGCGCACCGACGCCGTTCATGCGGTCATACAGGCCCTCGCCCTGGCGGTCGAAATCGCCCTCGACCCGCAGCGCGGGGAACTTGTTCGGCACCACGCGCAGGCTCCAGCCGGGCTCGTTCGGCCCGCCGCTCTGGCGGTAGCACAGCACCTCCGGCGGGGTCTTCTGCTCGCTGCCGGGGCAGAACGGGCAGAACCGGCCCCCCTGGATGACGACCTGCTCGCGGGCGAAGTCCTGGGGCCGGCGGGCGCGCTCCGTGGCAATGATCACCCAGCGGCCCGCGATAGGATCTCTGCGGAATTCTGGCAATCGACGCTCCTCCACCAACGCGTACAACTAAAAGGCAACGCCATTATATCGTTGCCGCGGTGGTGTGGGGTTGTCCAATAGTGCAGGGGCCATATTATCAAGCGCTGCGGCAGGTCGTTGGCGAGAGGTCCAGGCGAGCCCGTCAGGCTTGCGGACTGAGGTCGATGCCCAGTTGGCGGGCGTTGCGGACAATACTGCCCACCAGCCGGTCCACGTGGGCTTCGGTATGCGCGGCGGTACAGGAGATGCGCAGCAGGTTCTGGGTGGCCGCTGGGCGCAGCACCGGGTTGACGTAGATGCCGTCCTCCAGGAGCGCCTTGCACAGGCGGCAGAGGTCGATCTCCTCCGGCACGACCACGGGGACAATGGGCGTCTCGCCCTCCAGCACCCAGCAGCCGCAAGCTCTCAGCGCGCTGCGCAGCCGGGCCCCGATGGCCAGCAGCCGCACGCGGCGCTCTGGCTCCTCTCGCATCACGTCGATGGCCGCGTTGACGGCGCCCACCGAAGCAGGCGCCAGTGCGGCAGAGAAGACGAAGGGCCGCGCGGTGTGCTTCAGGTACTCGATGACGTCCTTCTGGGAGGCGACGAAACCCCCGACCGAGACGACAAAGTGGTGTCGTATTGCGCGCGGGCGACTCCTGGCTGAATCTCGTCGCCGCTACCACAAAGGGGATCGGAGTATTGGGCCGTGTCCGGGTGAGAATAAGGGCAGCCACATCGATTCGCGGGGATTCATTTCGTCTCATCGTGCAGTCGTATTCGGCGTCGGACCTCACCCATAGTGGTTCACCCAATGAGGCCGCAACACCCGTGGCTTCACTGCAGCGCGCAGTGAGTCAGGTTGAGTTAAAGTCGGGGCTTGATATTGAC
>JBEKLW010000281.1:0-4497 GCA_050008815.1 Bryobacteraceae bacterium | reverse complement strand
CCTGGTCCTCGAGCATCAGCCGCAGCCGCTCCAGCTCCCGGCGCAGTTTGCGATCGCGCGCGAAGAGCAGGCCGACGAAGCCCAGCAGCACCAGCCAGGCGGTGAGCAGGCCGTAGAACAGGAATACGAAATTGCGTGCGTATTGGTCGGGCGTGAATCCGCCGGCAACCTGAAGGAGAAGCGACAGCATAGGCATCATGGTTTCACCAATTCTTCCTGACCGCGGAATCTTCGCGTCTTCGCGGTGAACTCATAGGGCATGAGCCTCCCGCCGCAGCGCGTCGAGCTCGCGCGAGAGGCGCTCCTGGCGCATGCGCAGCTCCAGCAGCAGGTAGCCCACGAGCAGGATCGGGATCCAGTTGAAGAACAGCATGAACCAGTACTCCGGGCTCATGTGGCCGCCGCTGCTGCCCCAGACGACGGGCTGCGGATGGTGCGTCCGCCACCACTGGATCGAGAAGAAGATGATCGGCACGTCGGCGAAGGCGAAGATCGAGACGACGGCGGACATCCTGGCGCGCTCGGTGGGCTCCTCGATGGCGCGGCGCAGCATGACGTAGCCGGCATAGAGGAGCCAGCCGACCAGCATCGAGGTCAGCCGCGGGTCCCAGACCCAGAACGCGCCCCAGATGACGCGCCCCCAGATCATGCCGGTCAGCAGGTTGGCCGCGCCGAAGGCCAGCCCGACCTCGGTGACGGCGGCGGCGAAGGCGTCGTAGCGCAGGTTCTTCGAGGCCAGGTAGAGAATGCTCGCGATCAGCGCCGCGAAGAACGCCACGAACGCCGTCCAGGCCATGGGCACGTGGAAGAAGATGATGCGGAAGATGGGGCCCTGCTCCTGCTCGTCCGGAAACACCAGCAGGATGAGCGCCAGGTTGCCCGCCAGCAGCAGCGCGGCGAGCCAGCTAGAGACGGCGACGGCTTTGTCCCGCATTGTCACCTCACCATAACGGTTTCAACCAGAGCCACCGCCAGCGCGGTGAAAATCACATCGAAGACCACCAGCAGCCGGAGCCAGATCATCAGCTCGGGGGTGAGCGGCTGGCCCATGACCAGCGGCGAGGTCAACTGCACCGCCGCGAGCAGGCAGGGGATCAGGATCGGGTAGACCAGCATGGGCAGCATCAGCTCGCGCAGCCGCAGGTTCACGGTCAGCGCGCTGAAGATGGTCCCCACCACCGTCACGCCCCACGTGCCGAGGACGATGACCACGAGCAACGACGGGAGCCGGCCCGTCCAGTGGACGTTGTAGAAGACGCCGAACACCGGCAGACAGACCAGCTCGACGGCGAGGAGCAGGGCGAAGTTGGCGAGCGCTTTGCCGAGGAACAGCGCGGCGCCGGACATGGGCGCGGCGATGAGCGCGTCCAGGCAGTCGTTAGCCAGCTCGCGGGCGAAGCTGCGATTCAGGATCAGCGCGCCGGCGAAGGCGAACACCAGCCAGAGGAGGCCGCCCGAGATCTCCCGCGTCTGCGCTTCGGTGGGCTCGAAGGCGAAGCTGAACAGCAGCAGGATGACCAGCGCGAAGGCGAGCGAGGAGTTCAGCGCCTCCTTGGTGCGCAGCTCCGAGCGGAGGTCCTTGGAGGCGACCGTGAGGACCTGGCGGACGAAGCTCAGCCGCGGGCGCCGGGCGGGGGTGCGGACTGGGGCTCCCCGTAGTGCCGGTACAGCCATCCCGTATCCTCCAACATTTCCGCGGTGCGCTCGCCGGCGTAGGCCAGGCGGCCGCGCACCAGCAGCGCGACGTGTGTTGCCAACTCGAGCGCCTCGCGGAGCTGGTGCGTCGAGATCACGACGGTGCGGCCCTGCTCGACGGCCTGGCGCAGCAGCGCCTGGAGCAGCGCGATGGCGCGGTCGTCCAGGGCCGTGAACGGCTCGTCCAGCAGCAGCACCGAGGGGTCGTGCAGAAACGCGCGGGCGACGGCCAGCCGCTGCCGCATGCCGCGCGAGAACTCGCGGACCAGCCCGTCCCTGACGCGCTCCAGGCCGGTGCGCTCGAGCCACTCCGAAGCGGCGCGCTCCGGGTCCTCCAACCCGTAAATGCGCCCGAACAGCCGCAGGTTCTCCAGGGCCGAAAGCTCGTCGTAGAGCGAGATGGCGTGGCCGAGCACGCCGATCTCACGGCGCGCGGCTTGCGCGCGCGGTTCGGCGCCGTGGATCGCCACCCGCCCGCGCGCCGCCCGTGACAGCCCGGCTACGATCTTGAGCAGCGTGGTCTTGCCCGCGCCATTGCGGCCCAGCAGCGCCAGGCAGGCGCCCGGCTCGACCGAGACGCTGATGTCGCGCAGGGCAGGGAAGTCGCCGTAGTATTTCCAGACGCCTGCGGCCTCGATGGCTTTCATCCGCGCTGCTTGCTCCCCGCGCCGCCCTGAGCGGCGGCGCCCCGAGATGCCCGGCCCCGCTGGTAGAGCAGCGCGAAACCAAGCGCCAGCACCACCAGCGTCAGGGCGAGAACGATGGTCCGTTGGTCCTCGAAGCCCGGCGGCAGGATGCTGCGAATAGGCGGACCCGAGTCGTCGCTCTCCTCGCCGCCCGCCGGCGCGGCGGAGCGGAACGAGCCCGTGCCCGTCAACCTCAGCGTGAGGGCCGCGCTAGCCGTCTCGAAGAGCGCGGCCTGCGTACTGGGCTCGTGCCCCAGCGGCTTCAGGCCGTCGCCTTCGAGCGTGACGCCGCTCGGTACGGCCAGGCGGGTCGTGGTCTTGTAGAATACCCTGCTCGAAAACGTTCCGGGGTCCGTAAACGGCAGGCTGTAGGTGATGTCGATGCGCGTTTCACCGGGCTCGCTGGGGAAATCCAGCCTGTAGACGCCAGCCGGTCCTGCCGGTGCCGCCTCGCGTGCGACCGGCGCGCCGCCCGGGGCGGTCGCGGCTACGCGCAGGCTGCCCCTGGCCGCTTCGGGGACAAAGAAACGCAGGCTGCCCTTGGCCGGGCCGCTGGAGGCCGCCGTGCCGGGGTTCGTGAAGAAGAACGATTCGGTGATGCCGAGCTGCCCCCCCGAAGGCTCCAGCAGCATGGTGTGGCCGGAGACCTGGGCCGCGGCCTGTGGATTGCCCGTGGCGCGGCTCGCGGCGGCGCCGTCCACGGCGGCCAAGGCGGCTGCCGCGCTGAGGAGAACGGCGAAACGCCTCATTTGGCCGGCGCCTCCGCCGCCATCGGCTTGCCGCACTCGCCGCAAAACTTCATCGGGCCGGGGAACTTTGCTCCGCAGTGCGGACAGGTGTACGCGGCGGGGGCAACCTGACGCCCGTCGGGCGCGCCCGAGGCGGCCTTCGCACCCGGCTGCGGGGCCTTGAGCGGCGGCGCCGCCTTCGGAGCGGCGCCCGGAACGGCGTCGATTGCGGCTAGCACGGCCGCCAGCTCGCGCTGCAAGCCCTGCTTGGTCTGCTGGTAGTCTGGGTCGGAGAGCTTCCCCACGCGGTGCTCGAACTGGAGGTCGCGCAGGTTGTCGTAAATGACCGCCCGGCGCTCTTCCAGGTGCTTGAAAGGCGAGACCGGCTCGAACTCGGGCAGGTCCCTGGCGCGCACCAGCAGCGTGAACACCAGAACGCCGATGGCCAGCAGGGCGGCGGCAAAAACCATCATGAGTCCAGTTTTTCCAGGTCTTTCTCGATCCGCTCCTGGTAGCGGGCCAGCGTGGCGGCATCCATCTCCGGCCCCGCGGCCAGGGCCGCCGGACGGCGGAAGCGCCGAATCACGTACCACACCAGCGCCAGCCCCACCAGGATACCGATGAACGGCATCACCCAGCCGAGGAGGTTGAAGCCCTCGGCGGGCGGCTTGAGCAGGATGCGCGGGCCGTATGCCTTGACGAAGGCGTCCAGAATGGCCTGATCCGAGAGGCCGGCGTTCACCATCTCGAGCAGCTTCACGCGCGCCGGGCCCGCGAAGTGGCACTGCAGCATGTTGCACGAGGTGATCGAGCTGCCGCAGCCGCACAGGCACTGGAGCTGGTCGCCCAGGCGACGCACGCGCTCGTTGGTGAGGGGGTTCATCCCCTGCGCCGCGCACAGTGCGGCGAGGACGATCACGAGGACGCTACTTTTCAACCGGCGCATACGTCTTCTTCACCCCCACCACCTGGGTGCGAGGGTACTCCAATCTAACCTTGCTCGGCGCCAGGCAGACGAGCGTGCCCGCGATGAGCACCCAGAAGCCGATCCAGATCCAGGAGACCAGCGGGAAGACGAACGCCTGAATCACGGCCCGCTCGCTGTCGCCCGAATAACCCGCGAAGTTCAGGTACAGGTCCTCGTTAAGCCGGCGGCGGATGGCCACCTCCGAAGTGCCTTGGTCGCTGGCTTTGTATAGGCGTCGCTCGGGTTCGAGCGTGCCCACGTAGCTGGCGCCCTTCGAGGCCTGGATCAGCGCGCGGCTCCAGGTGTAGTTCTCGTTCTCACCCGAGGAGATGTTCGCCACCACGAGCTGGTAGCTGCCCAGCGTGAACCGGTCGCCGATCCTCACTTCGGCGGTGGCGTCCTTATTGAACGCCGAGCCGGC
>JBEKLW010000280.1:0-4511 GCA_050008815.1 Bryobacteraceae bacterium | reverse complement strand
TCTCGGGCGGCGAGCCGACGCTCTCCCCCAAGTTTGCCGAGGCCTTGCAGGTTCGCCACCACCTGTTCAATATTGGTGCCCAGCGGATGGTGCCCGAGGTCCTGTTCTTCTACTGAGACGGCAGCAGGGCGTGGAGGCCGAGCAAGGCGAGCGCGCCCAGGGCGATTACGGCGCCGTGGGGCAGCGTGAAGGCGCGGGGGTTCGAGATGTCGAGCTCCTCGCTTCGCAGGTGCGGGGCGCGCAGATGAGCCATCTCCCAGACGATGTAGCCGGTGTTGTATAGCGTCTTGCGCATGCGCCCCTTGGCGAGCATGAGCACGACCGCGAGCACCCCCCCGATGATCCCGCTGAAGATGAAGATGGCCAGCCAGTCGCGCCATCCGACCAGGCTGCCGATGGCCGCCATCAGCTTCACGTCGCCCGCGCCCATCCCACGCAGCAAATACAGCGGGAAGTAAACCAGCATCGCCACAGCGAGGCCCAGCGCGGCGTCGCGGAGCTGCGCGCTCCGTCCTAGGTGAAAGGATAGGAATGCGTTGAGCGCCAGCCCGAGCAGGACGCCGGGCAGCGTGAGCCAGTTCGGGATGCGCCGGTAACGCAGATCGAAATAACCGGCCGTCAGCACTATGATGGCCAGCAGCAATTGGATGATCCAGGGCAGGCGTAGCAGCATGGTCGTGGTTCCCCGCAAGTATACCCTGTGTGCCGGGCCGGCGGCGGGGGGCTAGTCGATCTCGACCAGCTTGCTGCGTGAGGCCAGACCGGAGCGGATGCGCACCTGCGACTTCGCCACGCCGAAGTGGCTGGCCAGCCGGCCGACGAGCTCCTGATTAGCCTTTCCCTCGACGGGCGGCGACTTCAGGAAGGCCGTGAGACCTCCGTCCTGGCTGCGCTCGAGGCGGGGGTTCTTCGAGTTCGGCTTCACTTTGACTCGGATGAGCATGCTTGTGTACTGTTATGCGCCCGGCCAGCGGCGGAAGTAAAGGCGCCCATGCCGGGATGTTCCGCCGGCAAGCTGCTGCGGCGAGCCCGTAATCCGTCCGTAGGAACGCGCAGCGCGCACGAGCTCGAGCCGCGGGGGCGGTGCGCCGGAATGCGGCATCCACCCCTCGGGCGGAGCCGGCGCTCGCCGTAGCGCGGGCACTTCCGTTGTTTGGATCCGTTCCGGACCTGCCTGCCGCGTCGCCACTCCTGGCGACGCAAGGCGAGTGTAGGGACATGCCGGGGAAGCGTTCCGCCGTGCGTCGGCACGAGTGACCATGGGTCGGGGACGCACAACAGAGGATGAAAACTGGGTTTTCGAGAGAGTGCCGACGCGGCACGCTGAGAGCGCGCGCTACGAAAAGAGCAGAGCCGGCTTACGGACGGATTACGGCGCGCGTTTACGCCGCTGGCGGTCCCTGCTAAGATCGTAGATCCCATGACCAGAGCTCAGATTCTATCGTTCATCGTCGATATCGGGATCGTGCCGGTGATACGCACCCAAACCTCCGCGGGGGCGCTGAAATCCATCGAGGCGATTTACAAGGGAGGCATCCGGGCAGCGGAGATCACTATGACGGTGCCTGGGGCGCTGAAGGTACTCGAACAGGCCGCCGACGCCTTCGGTGACAAGCTGGTGCTCGGCGCCGGCACCGTGCTCGATCCGGAGACGGCCCGCTCGGCGATGCTGGCAGGGGCGCAGTTCTTCGTCACGCCCGCCCTGAAGCTGGCGACCGTCGAGCTGGTCCGGCGCTACTCCAAGGTCATGATCCCCGGCGCGCTGACGCCCACCGAGGTGCTCACGGCCTGGGAAGCCGGCGCCGACGTCGTCAAAGTCTTCCCGTGCGGCAACGTGGGCGGGCCCAAGTACATCCGCGCGCTCAAGGCGCCGTTCCCGCACATCGAGCTGATTCCCACTGGCGGAGTGAACCTGGAGACGGCGGGCGAGTTCCTCAAGGCGGGCGCCTGTGCGGTGGCGGTGGGCGCGGAGCTGGTGGACGCGGCCTGCGTCCGCGAGGGGCGCTTCGAGGTCATCGAGCAGCGCGCCGGCCAGTATCTGGAGGTCGTCGCCAGGGCCCGGGCCGAGATCCGGGGGGCCTAGCGGGCCGCCCCAGCCGCCGGGCGGGCGGGCCAAAACTGCTACACTGTATGTCCGGTTGGCGTATGGCTATAAGCAAGGATCTGCTGGACATCCTCGTGTGCCCGCTGTGCAAGGCGGCCGTGGAGTTGAAGCCCGACCAGAGCGGACTGAAGTGCGTACAGTGCAAGCGGGTCTATCCGATCCGGGACGATATCCCGGTGATGTTGATCGACGAAGCGAAGATCGAAGAGTAAGCCCGCGGGCATGACGACCGTACTCGAGCAGCTTCCCGGCGGGGCGCTGGCGGTGGTGATCCGTCTGCGTGCCCTGGGTGACTGCGTGCCGGCCACGGCAGCGCTCGAGCGCCTGGGGGTGGCGGCGTGAGCGATCTGCGGCGGTTGGTGCGCTTCGCTGCCCCGTATTGGTGGGCCGTCGTCCCGTCCGCCCTTCTGATGGCCGTTGCCGGCGCGGCGCATGGCATGACCGCCCTGCTGGTGGGCACCGTGTTCGGACGCGTGCTGAAACCGGAGGCGCCGGACATGCCCGTCGAGCTGTTTACCCTCCCGGTTTTCCACCAGAAGATCTACCTGGAACAGCTCGTGCCGGGCTGGATCCACAACGTCTGGACCATGATCGCGTTCGCCATTCTGGCCACCTTCGTCACCAAGGGCGTCTGCGATTACATCGGGAACGTGGCCATCAACTATGCCGGGCTATCGGCGGTGACCGATCTGCGGCAGCGCGTGTTCGAGAAGGTGCTGCGGCAGGGGGCGCAGTTCTTCGAGACGCACTCGACGGGCCGGCTGATGTCCTCGATCATGAACGACATCGACAAGATCCAACTGGCGACCTCCTCCATGCTCGCCGACTGGCTCCGGCAGTCCTTCACGGCGGCGTTCCTGCTGTTCGTGATCGTCTCGAAGGATTGGAGGCTGGCGCTCATCAGCCTGACGCTGCTCCCCTTCGTGCTGCTGCCCACCGCGCGCCTGGGCAAGCGCATCCGGAGGACCACGCGGCGGGCGCAGGACCACCAGGCCGAGGTCAACCAGATTCTGCAAGAGGCGCTGAGCGGGCACCAGGTGGTCAAGTCCTTCGGCGCCGAAGGGTACGAATCGCGGCGGTTCCGGGGGGCGGCGCGGCGGCTGAAGGGGAGCAACCTGAAGTACATCGCGCAGCAGGCGCTGGCCTCGCCGCTGATCGAGTTCTTCGGCGCGCTCACGATCGTCGGCCTGCTGGCTTACGCGCGCAACCAGATCAAGACGCAGCAGATGACCATTGACGGCTTCACCGCGTTCCTCGTGGCGCTGCTGATGCTCTACGAGCCGGTGAAGCGTCTCACGGGCATCCACAACATCTTTCAGCAGGCGGTGGGGGCCTCCGAGCGCGTGTTCGAGTACCTCGCGCGGCGCGACGACATCTCGAGCCGGCCGGGCGCGCGCCGCCTGACGGAGTTCAAAGAGGCCGTTCGCTTCGAGCAGGTCTCGTTCCACTACCCCAACGCGCCCAATGGCTTCCTGATCGAGTCCATCGACTTGGAAGTGAAGGCTGGTGAAGTGGTCGCGCTGGTGGGGTCGAGCGGGGCGGGCAAGACGACGCTGGTCAACCTTGTGCCGCGGTTCTACGATGCCTCGGGCGGCCGCGTGCTCATCGACGGCGCCGATGTCCGCGACCTGGAGCTGGCCTCCCTGCGCGAGAAGATCGGCATCGTAGCGCAGGATACATTCTTGTTTAACGACACGGTGTCGAACAACATTCGCTACGGCCGGCCCGGGGCCTCCCTGGAGGCCGTGCGCGCGGCGGCGCGCAACGCCCTGGCCGAGGAGTTCATTCAGGCGCTGCCGCAGGGCTACGACACCGTCATCGGCGAGCGCGGGGTCAAGCTGAGCGGCGGACAGCGCCAGCGGCTGGCCATCGCGCGCGCGCTGTTGAAGAACGCGCCGATCCTGATCCTCGACGAAGCCACCTCGCACCTGGATACGGAATCCGAGATGTTGGTGCAGCGCGCGCTGGCGAACCTGATGGAAGACCGCACCGTCATCGTGATCGCTCACCGGCTCTCGACGATTCGCCGCGCCGACAAGATCGTGGTGATCGACCAGGGAGGGGTTTCCGAGATCGGCACGCACGAGGAGCTGGTCTCCGGCGGTGGCATTTACCAGCGCCTGCACGCTCTGCAGTATCTGGAGCCCGATTCGGCGGTGAGCCCATGAGCGCCGCTCCCGTTTCCACGGCTTGGTTGGAGCCTTTCATCACGCTATGAACACTTCTCCCCGCAGCATGACCGGCTTTGCCCGGGTTCGAAAGACCGACGGCGACCGCGAAGTGGTGGCCAGCGTCAAGAGCGTGAATCACCGTGGGCTGGACGTGCACTTTCGCATGCCCGCGGCGCTGGACCCGTTCGAGAACGCGCTACGCGCGGCGGTGAAGCGGCACGTCCTCCGCGGGCACG
>JBEKLW010000028.1:0-11533 GCA_050008815.1 Bryobacteraceae bacterium | reverse complement strand
AGCCCAGGTCCAATTGAAGCCCGAGGAGGCCGTCCTGGGAAACTGCAAGATGACTGCGCGCAGAGGTCCTGCAACCGCCAACTGCACATTAGGGGGCGGGGGCGTTTGCTCTACCTCGGGCTCTTAGTGTCGGACAGAGCAGAGATGAAAGCTGGCCCTTCCAACTCCGGCGCGTTGACGTTTGGCGTCGGTGATATCACCGTCCGCCTGATGAGCGTCGACCCGCGCCTGCAGATGGAGGTCCAGGGAGCGGCAGGGCTGTTCCTTGTGACGGGTGCCGAGGCGGACATTCACGTGGAGGCGGCCTGGGGGCAGTTGTCCGATACACCGCCGGGCAAGAACCTGTTCGATTCCGGGGGCGTCTGGCAGCTCTACCGTCGGGACGCGGATTACATTTTCCAGTTCAAGTCTCCAACCTGCGGCGCCATCCCCTACAAACAGGCCTGCTTCAACTCGAGCTTCACCTCCGGGGAACTGCGCCTGCACGTCGACTACTTTGACCGCAGCCAGCCTGTGTATCCGCTGGAGTTCCCCCTGGATGAGCTGCTGTTAGTCAACCTGCTGGCAAACGGCCGGGGCGTCGAGGTCCACGCCTGCGGCCTGGTGGATTCCGATGGCCGGGGCCATCTGTTCCTCGGCCATTCCGGCGGCGGCAAGTCGACCATGGCGAGGCTATGGCAGGAGGCGGGCGGAGTGCAGGTCCTGAGCGACGACCGCATCATTCTGCGTTCCGTGGGCCAGAGGATCTGGATGTACGGTACACCCTGGCATGGCGAGGCTCGGCTGGCCAGTCCCGCGCGCGTCCCGGTCGCGCAGATCTTCTTCCTGCGGCACGCACTGCAGAACGGCATCGTCTCGTTGCGTCCGGCCACGGCGGTAGCCAGGCTGATGGCCTGCAGCTTTGTGCCCTTCTACAGTCCCGGTGGGCTTGACTTTACTGTCGCGTTCTTCCAGCAGATGACGCAGAGCATTCCTGTTCGTGAACTCAGCTTCGCGCCCGATGAGCGGGTGGTGGAGTACGTGAGGCAGCAGGCAAGATGAGCTTTCTTGGCAACTCGGAGGCATTCGTTGAGGTGAGCGCCGATCTCTTGAGCCGCGGATACAGGGTGCGCTTTCGGGCGGAAGGCCCAAGCATGCATCGTACAATCCGGGCCGGCGAGGCCATCACGGTGGAACCGGCGCCCGCCTCCGCGTTAGCCGTGGGCGACGTCGCGCTCTATCGGACGGCGCGGGGCGTCACGGCCCATCGCGTCGCGGCGATCGACGAGGCGGGCGCTGTGTATTTCATGCGCGGCGACACGGCAGGCTCGGAGATCGAAGCCGTGGAACCGGATTGGATTCTGGGCAAGGTGGTGGCGGTGGAACGAGGCGGGCGCAGCATAGATCCCGCCAGCAGGAAAACCAAAATGACAAACTTCATGCTCCAATGTGCATCCCGTGCGCGACGCCGGGCGCTGGTTATGGCCTCTTACCTTCTGGCTTCCATGGCGTTGTTACTCATGCTCTGCGCCCCGGCGCACGGGGCCGTGGGATACGTCACAAGCGGCGTCAGCGCGGCCTTCGCTGGCTCCAGTAGCCCTTACACTTGGTCCGTCACTCTCGGCGGCACGGCTTGTTCCACCTCCGGGGTCGCCAACTACCTCATGGTGGTGACCCACATCCACAGGCCGTCCTCTTACGTGAGCCAGGTGAGATTCAATAACCGCACCTTGGGCGAGATGGACCTTCCAGCCGACGAGACGGTGGATCCCGGCCCTGGTGACGTACGCGTGCAGGTGTTCTACGGGTGGTTGCAGGCTTCCGACTGCACTGCCGCGCGCGACATGAGGATCACGGTGTCCGGTGGCGATGCCAGCACCCCCGTTCGCGCGGGCTACGTCGTGTTCTCTGGCACGCACGGTCCCGGCCCGGCGGAGCACGTCTCCGGCCCCTGCACAAACAACGCCACGAACCCGGACTGCAATTTCGCTGGCTTCCCGGTCACCCTGAGCGTGCCTACGCCAGGCCCGGACGGACTGGTCTTCGCCGCCCTTGCGGTCGACAACGACGCCAGCTCACTGATACTCAACCCGAGCTCGACGATTTGGAACGTGAATCAGACCAATGGTACGCGCTATATGACCAGCGTTGGGATCACCCCCCAGACGGGCGTCTCTAGCGGATCGAACACGTTCACCGCTCAGTGGACAAACGCCACCCATGACGGCTCCTACTATTTCGCCGGGATTCCGATGATGGCCGGAGCGCCCACGCTGGTAAAGGAGCGCTCTTTGACCGCGACTACGCACCCGGAGGGAACGCTGATTGAGTTCTCCACGCGCTATGAAGTGTCGAGCCTCGGCTTCAATCTCTACCGGGAACAGAACGGGCAGCGCGTCAAGTTGAACGAGTCCCTGCTGGCGGGCTCCGCGCTGTTTGCCGGCCCCGCGACTCCGCTCACCGCAGGCCGCTCACACTCCTGGTGGGACCACGAGGCGACTGGCGCAGCCTCCTACTGGGTGGAAGAAGTCGACCTCAACGGAGAGCGGACCTGGTTCGGCCCGGCCGTGCCTGAAGCTGCGGTGCAAAGCGCGGCGCAAAGGAACGCCCGGCGCTCCGTCTCCATGGCCAGTTTGGGCGCGAAACGGGATTCCGGCGGAACTGCGGTCCAGTTTCTGAGCCGGCTGGGGCAGGAGGCCGTCCCGGCAGGCGCCGCGGCGACCGCCTCGCTGCGCCCGCTCGAACAGCGCGCGCAACTGTCCGACACCGCTGCGAACCGCGAGTCTCAGTGGGAGCTGGCCGCGGGTCCGGCCGTGAAGATCGGTATCCAGTCGGAGGGCTGGTATCGTGTGGGACAGGCGGATCTGCTGGCGGCCGGCCTCGATCCTCGGACCGACCCTCGGACCTTGCAGTTGTATGTGGATGGCGTCCAGCATCCCATGGTGGTGCAGGGCGAGGCTAACGGCAGGCTGGATCCTGGCGACGCCGTGGAGTTCTACGGTGTGGGGCTGGACACGCCGTGGTCCGGCACCCGGACGTACTGGCTGCGAGCCGGGCGGCAATCCGGCTTGCGGGTGCGGTCGCAGAGCGGATTGGCTGCCTCGGCGCGGCCAGCCACAAGTTTCCCGTTCACGATCGAGTGGCAACCTCGGACTCTCTACTTCGCGGCTCTGTTGAACGGGGACGCGGAGAACTTCTTCGGGCCGGTGGTGACCACGGAGCCGGTCAGCGAGGTGCTGAATGTCGCCCAACTGGTTCGGTCGGCGGCGGGCGCTGCCCAGTTGCAGGTATCGCTCCAGGGAGTGACGGACGGCGCCCACCAGGTCGCGATCCGGCTCAATGGAACCGAGGTGGGCACTCTGGGGTTCAGCGGCCAGTCCGTGGGAGCCTCCACGATAGCGATACCGAACAAGCTGTTACAGGAGGGCACCAATACCTTGACACTGGCCGCCGAAGGCGGTGAGTCGGATGTGAGCCTTGTCGATACGGTCCTGTTGACCTATCCCCGCGCCTATGTGGCGGACAACGGGCGGCTTCGGCTCACGGCTCCCAGCGGCCAGGTGGTGACTATCAGCGGCTTCGCCAGCGCGCAGATCAGGGTCATGGATGTCACCGACCCCGGGAACGTCATGTCGATGCTGGGAGCGATCGTCCGGCGCGGCGCAGGCAACTATGCGATCTCGATAGCAACGCGCGGGCCGGGGACCAGGACGTTGCTGGCCTTCACGGACGCACAAGTCGCTCAGCCGGCGAGTATCGCCGCGAATCGCCCGTCTTCATGGCATGCGGCCGGACTGGGCGCCGATATGGTGATGATCGGCCAGGCGAAGTTCCTCGGCAGTCTGGGGCCGCTGAAGGCACTGCGGGAGAGCCAGGGCCTGACCGTGGCGGTCATCGACGTCGAGGACCTCTATGACGAATTCAACTACGGCGCCAAGAGCCCGTACGCGCTGAGGAGCTTTCTGGCCTCGGCCGCGGCGAATTGGCATCGAAAGCCGCGGTTCGTGCTGCTCGTGGGTGAGGCCACGTACGACCCCCGAGACTATCTCGGGATCGGTCTTGACCTTGTGCCTACCAAGATGGTGGACACGGCTTTCCTGGAGACGCCGTCGGACGATTGGTTCGCGGACTTCGCCGGCGACGGTGTTCCGCGGATGGCGGTCGGGCGATTGCCGGTCGTGACAGCAGATGAGGCCACGGCGCTGGTGAACAAGATCATCGGGTACGAACATTCGCGCGGTGCGGGTTGGAGGAACCAGGTTCTGCTGGTCACCGGCCAGAATGACGGCGAGAACGATTTCGAGGGCCACACCACTGCCCTCAAAGCCGTATTGCCGGGCTACCTCGGGGTCTCGGAGATCTCCGAGAGCAGCCTTGGCGCCCATGACCAACTCCTGAACAGCCTGAACGCGGGAGTGGGATTGGTCGACTACTTCGGCCATGGCTCAGACCAGGTCTGGGCAGGCGGTTTGCTGGATTCCTCGGAAGCCACAGCCCTTACGAACTCCCCCTATCTGCCCTTTGTCGTTTCCATGACCTGCCTGAACGGGTACTTCGTGGACGACGCATACGGGGAGAGCCTGGCTACGGCGCTGATGAAGGCCCCCGCGGGCGGAGCGATAGCCGTCTGGGCTTCTTCGGGACTGACGAACTCGACGGCGCAGGCACCCTTGGATACGGCGCTGATGCGGGCGCTCTACAGGAACCCTCCTCCAGCGCTCGGGGAAGCCGCAGCCGCCGCCAAGAGGGCCGTGAGCGATATGGACGTTCGCCGGACCTGGATTCTGTTCGGCGATCCGGCTACGAAGTTACAGTAACTCAGGCGCGATCTGATCCATGCGAGCCGAGACGGCGCCCGCCCGATGTGGTCCGTTTCCTGCAGGCCACACGGAGCCGGCGAGGACCGGATCATCGGAGCCATCGAGTACATGACCAGTTGCGGCGTCGGCATTTGCGGGAAGTGCGCCAGCCCCTCCGGCGCGCCCACCTGCATCGACGGCCCGTTCATGCCCTGGCGTGACTTTCAGCCGCTCGCGAAGACACGCCCTGCTTGATGCGGCGAACTCGCCTCGAAGGCAGGGGCCATGGCTGCACTTGCAGCCGCCCGCCCTACAGCAGCCCGGCCTGAGTGGCTTTGACCAGGTTGTACCCCGTCCCGTTTAAGCCCAGGGTCAGATAGTAGACGCTCGCAGCCCCGGGCTGAGCACTGATGTTGTCCACCGTGATTCCGCTGGTGCCTCCAGTCGCGCCCAGGATCACAGTGTTGGCGCTGGCCGGCAACCCATTGGTAATGTCCAGGCTCCGGGCGCAGCCGCCGGTCACACCGGTGGAACAGTGGTCCGTAATCCCCACGAACAGAAAATCCTTGGCGAGTGTAGGGTTGTAAAACTCCGTCAGCGGAGATGTGCTTGCACCACCCGTGCCCCCGCCCGTGGCCGTCAGGTGAAGATGCGCGCTTTCTCTCGTACTGTTCAATCGCCACCCTGTGCCGAAGCCAATACGATACAGCGTCGGCCTGAGGCTGCTCGTCCCGTCGTTTCCGACCGCATACAGATAAGCGTTAGCCAGATTGCCCGCGTAATAGGCGTTATTGAGGTCGGGAGTGAATGCAGTAAGCGCCGTCACGGAGCCGACGTTCACTGTCACCCAGCTAGTCGAGTCCAAGTTGATATTCGCCTGTCCGACCACACAATAGGTCCCGGCTCCGCTGCCGCCGCTGCTGTACGCGTAAATCATGCCGTTGGTGCTATCAACGATCGGGGGACGAGCGGGGCCGTCGGCGCCTGAAGTAAGGGTGAAGAAGGGCGCGGCGATTGCTCCCGTTGCCGCCGCGGTGTCGACGTAGCGCACCTGGCCCGCGGAGTTTCTGAAGAAGAGGCGTTGTGAAACCGAATCACGAACCGGAGTCGATAGGGGGGTCGAGGACGCGATCGGCCATCCGCTAGTCGTCACTTGCGTCGGAGTGCCTCTGAACACACCCGTGATCTTGCGCACAGTGCCGGTGGTGACGCCCGAGTCGTAGGTGGTGAGGTAGGCGATGTCGTTGGTGTAGTCAACGAAGGGCGCCGTCGTCGTTCCCTCGGGCAAGAGCACCTTCGTGTCCACGGCGTTGTTCCCGCCCGCGGCCCCCGGCACGACGGGGTGCGCCGCGTCGGTCCCGTTGGTGCCAGTAGTCCCGTAGGTCAGAACGTGGAAGTACGTGCTAGCGCCGTTGTTTTCAGTGAAGGCGAGCTTCTTGCCATCCAGGGACATCACCACTGAGGCGTACACAGCTCCGGGACCAACGTTGTAGGCAAACATAAACGCCGGCACAGTCCCGGTACAGGAACCGTTATAGAGGTTGTTCAGCCCAACAATGTTGGCCTGGGTGGCTGATCCCGCCACGTTGATGCCGGTCACCACGAAATCCGCGGTACAGCTCGGGGCGGCCGTCACATCAAAGGTAAACTTTGCAGGATACGTATTCTGCGGCCCGGCGGTTCCGGTAGCCAGGCTAATGCTCCAGTCCCGGCCGCCGGCCCGCCTATTAAGACCGGCGGCGCCCTGCAAAGCGAGCCTTGCAGCCATAACCGCATAGCGGCTCCACCGTTGCTGCCAGTAGCGGGGATCGCGGCTGACGTTGATCATCGCGTTGATCGACTCCGACTGGGGCAAGATGACGTGCTTCTGAGTCCAGTCCGATACCACGCTTACCGGTGTGTACTTCAGAATGCCTATACCCTGGCCGCTCAACGCGAGGACGGCCAGAACGATCAGAACGGCAACGACAGCGCCTCTCATACTCACCTCACAACGAAACCGGTTGGTGCCGAAAGCCCCGCCAGGGGGCTGCGAGCAGTTCCCGCACACCAACGGCAGGCTAGAATAGAATACCATTCCGGCGTCACGTCTGGAATGGCCATGCCGGCCTAGTACTACTAATGCGACTCAGGACGTGGCGCGCCCGGTCTTGCTCGGAAACAGCGGTGTGACGCTGCCAGCGCGCTCATCGAGTTAATGGAGCATGGATAGTACCAAACTGGTGGTACCAAACGCACCCTACGCGACGGCTCTGCTTGCGTTATAATCCGAGAAGAACCACAGCGGGGACCGCGCCGTGGGGCGGGAAGCTAAGAGTGCGATTCAAACGGTGGAGGCCGTGGCTCCGGTTCGCGAACCGAGAAACGGAGAGCTCGATATGAGCGAGCGCGAGCAGGTAGAAAGAGACTCTCAGCCGGCTCCGGAACCCCCGGCGCAGAAGAAGCCCTACCGGAAGCCGGAATTCCAGCGTGAGCGCGTGTTTGAGACCACGGCGCTGGCCTGCGGGAAGATTCACACCACCCAGGGGCAGTGCAGGTTCAATCGCAAGAACTCGTGACACGGCGGCGGATTCTGATGCTTGATTCGGCGTGCGTGCGTGAGTCAGTCAAACGCGATCTGGCGCTGGAAGCCTTGGCGTCTTTCGGTGAGATCCGCATGACCGTTCAAGGAGCCAGCATGATCCCGGCCTTGTGGCCGCGAGATACTCTGCTGGTGCGCCGCACCGACCTCGATCATGTGTCGCCTGGCGACATTGTGCTCTGCCGGTGGTCCGGCGGCCTGCGGATCCACAGGCTGCTGGCGAAAGTGGAAACGGGCGGCGACACCCTCCTGGTGACGCGTGGGGATGCGTTGTCCGAGAACGACCCGGCGGCGCCCGCTTCGGAGCTGCTCGGACGGGTGAGCGCCGTCGTTTCGGGCCGGAACCACAGGGTTCCGCGCCGGCAGTTGAGCGTTGGCGAAGCGGTTCTGGCGTTGCTGGCGCGGCGTTCGACCTGGGCCACGCGCATCCTCGTCGGCGCACGCCGCATGGCGGCCGCCGTCCCCGCGTGGAGGGGATGTTGCCTCCCCTAGGACCCCGTGGCGAAAGTCTCGCAGCCGAATTGGCCGGCACGGCAAATCAACGACTTCGCGCCGCTTCCGGCCCCGAGACTGACTTTCGCCACGGACTGTTAGCCGCTCCGCGCGCGCTGGAGGTGATCCTGAACATCGGCGATCTGCCGATCGGCCTGCGGACTTCCGACTCCTGTTTCACCGGCATGTTGCAGGAACGTTACGCGGGCTTCGTCACGCCCGGCGTACTGCCCGCCGTGGAATTCGATGTCGAGCTGGTACCGCCGCAGGCGGCGTCCCTGGACGACGACTTGCGAGTTACCACGGCGGCCGGCCGTTGGTGGTTGGAGCGGGGCGACTTCCGGGCGGAGTTCGATCCGGCTGCCCGGCGGGGACGCATTCGGCAGTCGGCCAACCCGTACTCCATCGACTCGGTGCTGCGCATCGTGCACACGCTGATGTTGGCGGGCACGGGCGGCTTTCTCCTGCATGCAGCCAGCGGTTCGCGGAACGGCAGGGCCTTTCTGTTCGCGGGACCGTCCGGCGCCGGGAAAACCACGATCGCCAGTTTGGCGCCCGAGGACGTTACCTTGTTTACCGATGAAGTCTCCTATGTCCGCAAGCGCCCCGAGGGCTACTGGTGCTACGGCACCCCCTTCACCGGCGAGCTGGCGAAGCCGGGAGTGAACGCGTCGGCTCCGGTGGGGGCGCTCTATCTGCTGGCGAAGGGTGACGCAAACCGGCTCGAACCGGTCGGCCCGGCGGAGGCCGTAAGGCGGCTGCTCGAGGACATCCTGTTCTTTGCCCGGGAGAGTGGGCCGGTGGGCCAGATGTTTCAGGCTGCCTGCGACTTCGTAAGCCAGGTGCCCACTTACCGGCTGACCTTCGCGCCGGATGCCCGGGTGTGGGAAATGGTTGTATGACGGCCCAGTACATTGCGCGGAGCCCGCGGATTGCTGCCCGGCTTCTGGGAGGTGAGATGATCGTCATCTCGGCCGAGGACTCCGCGCTATTCAGCCTGAACGAGATCGCGACGGCGATCTGGCTCGCCGCGGATGGCCGGACGCCGCTTCGCGAGATCGTCGAACAGCGCGTCTGCGCGGAGTACGCAGTCGATCCGGAGACTGCGCTGCGGGACGCCGAGGAGCTGGTTCGGGAGCTATCCGCCCACGGGATCCTGCTGACCTCCGGCCAGCCTTTCCCGGACGCCGCGTGAGACTCTCAAGGCTGCCCAGATGACTTCTACGATGGAGCGGGTGACCGCCAAGGCCCTGGAGCTGGGCGTCCCGATAACTGCGCAACTGGACCTGACCTACCGCTGCAACCAGCGCTGCATCCACTGTTACCTCGATCACGACGATCGGGGGGAGATGAGCGCCAGCGAGATCCGGGATCTTCTGAACCAGATGGCCCGGGCCGGAGTGCTGTTTCTAAGCGTGAGCGGCGGAGAGGTTTTCTTGCGGGAGGACCTCTTTCCGGTTCTCGAGCACGCGCGCGCGCTTTTGTTCGACGTGAAGTTGAAGACCAATGCCACGCTGATAGGCGAGCGCGACGCCGTGCGCCTGCGCGCGCTCGAAATCAGGCACGTGCAGGTGAGCATCTACTCGCACCTTCCGGAGGTGCACGATTCCATCACCCAGGCGCCGGGTTCGCTGGAGCGCTCGCTGGCCGGCATTCGCCTACTGCGCGCGCAGGGGATACGCGTGGTGGTGGCTAACGTCCTGATGCGGCAGAACACGCGGGACCACGCCGGGGTGAAGGCGCTGGCGTCCGAGCTGGAGGCCCAGTACACGATCGACCCGACCATCACCCCCCACTTGAGCCGCGATCGGTCGATCCTCGCGCTGAACATTCCCCGCGGCGAGCTGGAGAGGATCTTCCGCGACGAGACCCTGGTCGGGGATCTTGCCTGCTTTACCGCTCCACCGGGACCCGTCGACGACAGCATCCTGAATGGCATCCCGTGCAGCGCGGGTCACACGGCGTGCTACGTGTCACCTTTCGGAGAGCTGTACCCGTGCGTGCAGTTCCCGCTATGCTGCGGCAACGTGCGCTTGCAGCCGTTCGCGGAGGTCTGGCGGCATTCGCCGCAGTTCCAGGAAATCCGCTCGATCCGCGCGCGCGACCTGGCGACGTGCTCCTCCTGCGTTCATCTGGGAACCTGCACACGCTGCCCCGGCCTGGCCTACCTGGAGGGCAACATGCGCGGGCCGTCCACGGCGGACTGCGAAAAGTCTTTCCTCCGGACGGGAATCGAGCCCGCGCACACGCTGGCGCAGCCGCGCTAGCGGCCGGCGGCGCGGGGCCGGGCGTCGCGCAGAATGGCGCACCAGCCCGGACGACCGCGAGTCAGCGCGTACTCGTCGCTCTCGAAGGAAAGGGCCACGTCCAGGCGGGCGCCGGACGTGAACTCGCCCGCGCGCCCGGCCGATTGCCAGGCTTTCAGCATCAGCGTCCGGCCGCTTTGGCGGAGGCTCAGCATGAGGTGCCTCTCCCGCCAGACCACCGGGTTGCCCGCGACTTCGACGCCGTAAGCGGCAAATACGGGCGGGGGATTCCCGCAGCCGAAGGGAGCCATGGCGAGCAGATCGGCCACCGACTGATCGGTCACCTCGTCGAACTCCAGCACGGAGTCAACCTCGATCTCCTCGACGAAGTCGGCCGGCGTGAGGCGCTCCGAGGCATATTCGAGCATCCGCCGCCGGAAGTCTTCGACACAATCGGAGGAGAGTGTCAGGCCCGCCGCCTGGCGATGCCCTCCGAAGCGGATGAGAAGCTCCGGCATCGACTCCAGCGCCTCCAGCAGGTGAAAGCGGGAAGTGCTGCGCGCCGAGCCTTGCAGGACCCCCTGCTCGGCGTCCTCGCTGAGCACGAAGACGGGCCGGCGGAAGCGCTCCACCAGCCGGCTGGCCACGATGCCCACCACGCCGCGATGCCACTCCCGGCCCACGAAGATCAGGGCGGGCTGCTCGTCGGTGACCGGCGTCTTCAGGCACTCGTCGAGGACGGCGCGCACGATCTCGGTCTGCACGTCCTGGCGCTCGCGGTTGAGGTCGTGCAGCCGCCCTGCCAGCCGCCGCGCCTCCTCATCCTGATCCGTGAGCAGGAGGCTGACGATGGCGTTGGCGTCGGCCATCCTGCCCGCCGCGTTCAGACGCGGGGCGATGCGGAAGGCGACCTGGTTGGCGGTGGGGGCCTCGCCCTCGGCGAAGCCGGCCACGCGCAGGAGCGCGCGCAGGCCGGGACTCCGGACCGACCGCAGTCCCTCCAGGCCGTGCTTGACGATCACGCGGTTCTCGCCGGTGAGCGGCACCACGTCGGCGACCGTCCCGATGGCGACGATCTTCAGGAACGACGCGGTCATGCGGCGAAGCCTGCCGGCGGACCAGCCCAGCGTGCCCAGCAGCGCCTGGGCCAGCTTGAAAGCCACGCCCGCCGCGCAGAGCTCCTTCTCGGGATAGCCGCAACCCGGCTGCTTGGGGTTGAGAATGGCGCAGGCGGGCGGAAGCTGTTCCTCCGGCAGGTGGTGGTCGGCGATGATGACGTCGACACCGAGCGAACGCGCGCGGCCCACGGCCTCGGAGGCGCGAATGCCCGTGTCGAGGCTGAGGATTAGTTTGACCCCGGCGGAGGCGGCCTGCTCGATGACCTCGATCCGCATGCCGTAACCGTCCTTCAAGCGGTTCGGGATGTGGAACGCGGC
>JBEKLW010000279.1:0-4515 GCA_050008815.1 Bryobacteraceae bacterium | reverse complement strand
AGAAGTCCTCGTAGTGGTTGAAGCGCGCCAGCAAGCCGTACTGCGCCACCAGGTCCAGCCGCGGCAGCCTGCCGGCCCGCTGGGCGCGGACATCGTAGCCTTTGGCGAGCAGCTTGGACTCCAGCGAGCGGATCTCCTTGCTGCCCTCGAGCGCCTGGCGCACGGCCGCCTCGGCCGACTCCGGCAGCGGCAGCAGCGCCCGCTCGCCGGCCGCGGGCCGCACCTGGTCGTCCGGTTCGAGACCCACCACCAGCGCCAGCGCCGTCTGCGCCGCGCGCACGCCGTCCTCGAGCGTCTGAGCGCGGTAGCGGGCCCGGGCCAGCTCGAGTTCCGCTTTGCGGATCTCGATCGGCAGCTCGCGGCCCTCGGCGACCCGCGCACGCACCGCCTCGAGCACGCTCGCCAGCCCATCGAGTTCACGCCGGGCAACTGCGGCGGCCTTGCCGGCGCGCTCGGTCTCGACAAACAGGTCCGCCGTGCGGTACATCACCTCGTCCTGCCTGGCGGCGGCGTCGATCCCCGCCCCGCGCCGGCCCTCCCGGGCCGAGGCGACGCGGAGGCTCTGCGGCCGATTGTAGACCTCGGCGATCGCGCTGGCCTGCATGATCGAGGGCGTGGCCCCTTCGATACTCATCGGGAAACCGCTGCTGTAAGCCAGCCCGCTGCCAACTATGACCTTCGGCATGAACGGGTCCTTGGCCAGCCGGACGGCCTGCTCGGCCCTTCGCTCGTCCAGGCGCGCCAGGACCACGTCGGGGTTCTGCTTCAAGGCCAGGTCGACCGCTTCCCTCAGCGTGAGCGTGTGGACCTCCCCCAGGCAGGCGCACGCCGGAATGAGCACCAGAAATCCGAATCTGCGCATCATACATTCAGCTTAGTCCGGGAGAGCCGGCGAGATGGGGCCCGGGGCGACGGCAAAGTTCGCGCCGCAGTCCGCGTGCGCGGCGTGGGCTTTGCCGTCGTTTGGCATCCGCGGACGGACAGCCGACGTGTGGCTCCCACCTTTGTGTCCCGCGCCCCCCGGGAAGGCTCGCACTACTCCGTCGGGGTGAACTTGAAGCCCGAGAGCCGCACCTCGTCGCGCCCTTCGAGCAGCAACCCGAAACGGCCGTCGACGAAGTGGCCATCCGGCGCCGTCCAGGAGTCCAGCGCCAGCCACTGGCCCTGGTTCTGGGCGCGCGTCACCACCGTCGTGGGCGTCACCTCGATCTGAAGCGTCACGGCGACGTCCTTCAACCCCAGGCGGTGCGGCTGCTTGAGCAGCTCGGTGCGCCTGCCGTTGACGCAGGAAATGCGGCGGAAGTTATCCTTATCGAGGCGGAAAAGCGTGTAGTTGCGCGGATCGGTGAAGCCAATGACCCATTCGAGATTCTTGCCGCGCAGCAGGCCGCCCGAGGCGGCCATCAAAGTAAGCGAGTAGACGCCGGGCCTGCCGGTGGGGCGGTAGAGCACGAATCCGCCGCCGCGGCGGACGTACCAGCCCTCGCTCGGCGACCAGGCCGCGGCGTCCTCCCATCCCTCCATGCCCATCGCCGACGGCCGGCGCGGTTCGCGTGTCAGCGTCAGCGTGAGGGAAGCGGTCTGCCCGCCGACGATTTGCACGCGCTCGGACCGCTCGAAGTAGCCGGGCGCGGACGCGGTGACGATGTAGGAGCCCTCGTCGAGCTCGGTCGTTTGGCCGGAGAGGGCCTGGGGCGGGTGGCCCGCGCGGGTCACGGTGGCTTGCGCGCTGGCCGGCGTGAGGTTCAGCCGCAGCGTGC
Organism: Bryobacteraceae bacterium; assembly: GCA_050008815.1. Taxonomy (GTDB): domain Bacteria; phylum Acidobacteriota; class Terriglobia; order Bryobacterales; family Bryobacteraceae; genus JBEKLJ01. The sequence continues at coordinate 2,755 of JBEKLW010000279.1, read as the reverse complement.
CGGGGCCACCGAGCAGGGCCACCTCGCTATCGAGGAGCGCGACGGTCTGCCCGGCGGCGAAGGTCCGCCGGATGGGGTGCGAGCGCATTCGGTCCTTGCGCAGCTCGATGGTGTGCTCGCCGGGGCCGAGGTTCGAGAGCTGGAACCGGCCGTCGGCCGGGAGGGAGCCGGCAGGCGCGCCGTCGATGAACACTTGGGCGCCCGGCGTCCCCTGAACGGTCAGGTGGGCCGTGGTCGGCAGCGGGACCAGGTTGAAGGTGACGCGATTCTCCTCACCCTTGCGCACCTCGGCCACCTGCTCGGGAACGTCCTGGAAGCCCTGCTTGGCGACCCGGATACGGTACTGCCGGGGCTGGCGCTGGATACGGAGCTGGCCGCCGCGAGCGGTCTGGCGGCGGTACTTCTGGCCGTCGATGTAGACGTCCACGCCGTCCTCTGCGGTCAGCACCACAATCGTGCCGACGTTCTCATCGGACTGGAAGAAGGCCGTCAGCACGGGGGCGACGCCGGCCTCGATCACTTTCTTCAGTTGCGTCCGGCCGTCGCTGACGGTCAGCTCGTGCGCGCCGGAAGCGAGGCTGGCGATCTGGAGGCCTTCGGCGCCGGCCTCGCCGGCGGGTCGCCCGTCCACGTCCACCTTCGCCGGCGAGAGAGTGGCGTAGACGCGGGCACGATTGGCGAAGCTGCTGACGATGAGGCCACTCACGTTCTTGACGTTTAGCGGCCCGTCCAGGAGCGGCACGGCGCCGGGCACCAGCTCGAAGGTGAAATCCGCCTGGCCGGAGCGGCCAGCCAGCTTGAGCGTGTGCTTGCCCGGCGCGACGGCGTCGATGGTGACCTGCCCATCTTGCAGCTCGCGCGGCGCCTGGTTATCCAGCGTAACCTGGCCGCTGGTGAGGTCGGTGATCAGGCGGACGGTCTGCGGCAGCGGTTGAAGCGTGAGCTCGACCGGCGCCGTCGGGCCGCGCTTGAGCTGGGCGGTCGTCGAGGCAGGCTGATAGCCTTCCAACGCCGCCTCGATCTGGTAGACGCCCGGCTCGGCCTCGAGCTGGAAATTCGAGGTGCCGCGAATCTTCCCGTTCACCCGGACCACCGCTCCCGGCGGCCAGGTGCGCACCTCGACGCGCACCGAGCTGCCCGCAGAAGGCGCCGCCCGCCGCAGCTTGGGGATCACGAACATGGAGAAGAGCACCAAAGCGGCCACGGCCAGGGCGCCCACCCCTCCCCACAACAACGCGGGGTTCAGGCCCGGCTTCCGGGGCGGCGGCGCGGCCGGCGCTCCATAGGGGGGAGCGGGCCAGGCGGGCGGCGGCGCGGCCGGCGCTCCGTAGGGGGGAGCGGGCCAGGCGGGCGGCGGCGCGCCCGGCGGAACCGGGCCGAAAGGGGCCGCCAGGGGAGCCGGCCCGGCTGGGAAAAGCGGCGGAGCAGCCGCGCCCGCCACCGGCGGGGCCGGCTGCGCCTCGACCGGAGCCGGCAGCGGCATTTCCGATGCCGCGAACATCCCCGTTGGCGAGAGGGGCGCTTCGGGACCCGCCGCCGCCGGCGGGACCGCGCTGAGGAGCGTCTCCGGCAGCACCGTTGCAAGAGTTGGAATCTCGCCGGCCATTGGCGCCGCAACCGGCGGAACCGGCGGCGCCGCGGCCACACTGGCGCTCAGGACCGCAGCTTCGGCGGCCTCCGGCGGCCACGCCGCCAGCCGGTGTTCCAGGCCGGCCAGGATCATGCCGAACTCGGCGTCCTCAGCGTAGGGGGCGGCAACCGAACGGGCGCGCTCCAGCGTCGAGGCGAGCTCGCTGGGGCTGGCCGCGGCGCCGGCCTGCTCCTCGATCTGGCGGAGCGTCTCCAGATCGGCCGAACGGGACTGCAGGCGCCCGGCCGCGTTCAGCTCGCGCACCAGGATGTCGCGCAACTGCGCCAGCCTGGGATCGAACGGGTACTGCGCCAGGCACTTCTCGGCCTCCTCCAGCGCTCTGGCGAAATCGCCCGCGACGCGGAACTGCCGCGCCTGGGTAAAGCAGCGGATGACGGCCTCGTCGCGCTTGTGATCCTGGGCGGTGATGCGCAGGCTCTTGGCCAGCACATGGTTCGGCTCGATCTCGAGCGCCTGCTGAATGAGCGGCTCGGCGGCGCGCCAGTCGCTGTCAATCAGCGCGCGCGCCCGCTCCACCAGCGTCTCGACGACCGCGTTGCGGATGGCCGGGTTCCGCGGTTCCAGCTCCAGCGCCCGCCGCATGGCGGTCTGGCCGTCCTCGAACGACTGCTGCTGCCACAGCGCCTGGCCCTGGGCCAGAGCCTGGCCAGCCTCTTCGGCGCGCGCGGCGGACTCGGCGGCAAGCTGGCGCGCTTCCGCCAGCTCGGCGTCGTTGGGGAACTCCGCGTCGGCGGAAGCCGCCAGCGCCAGCGCGCGGGCGAAGTCGCCGGAGGCGACCGCGCGCTCGATCTGCTCGATCCATCGCGCCTTGGCCTCGACCAGGGCCTGCTGGTCCTTCTTCTTGGCGACGCGTTCGACCTCGAAGCCCAGGCCCGGGTACTGGCCGTATATGGCCCCGAGGATCTCCCACTGCCCCAGCGCCTCGGCGTACTGCCCGCGCTCCTCGTGGTAGCGCGCCTTGGCCGCGATCGAGTTCACCAGATCGCGCTTCTCGCGCATGGGCTTGATCTGGCGCTCGAAGTGCGATTCGCCGGGGAACTGCACCACCGCCTGCTCGAGGATGTGCACGCGGCGGTCCAGGTCGGGCTCCGTCTCCACCTGGCG
>JBEKLW010000278.1:0-4520 GCA_050008815.1 Bryobacteraceae bacterium | reverse complement strand
GGCGACGGCCTTGTTCTTGCTCAAGCTCCACCCGGGAACAGACTGGCCCTGGGTCCACTGGGCAAAGGTCGGCACCGAGGACAGTTGGCCCTGCTGCATTACGACGTTGAGGGCTGTGTGGGGTACCAGCGTGGTACCGATCCAGCTCGACGGGGTGATCACGAGGGTGTCAGCGGCCGCGGTGACGTACCCGCCGAGGATGTTGTCGCGGTGGCCCCAGTTCGATCCCTTGTCGTCGTACATCCAGCCGTAATCGGCCCCGAGGGCGTTGTCGAAGCCGCCCGCCCAGTGGTCCGACGCCGAGCTTCAGGAGCTGCTCACGGATTCGCCCTGGGCGCAGCCGGCGATCTCGGCCGGCAGCGAGTCTGGCGTGCAGGTCTATATCGCCTCGGCCAAGCCGATGCGGCTGGCCGAAGAAGAGACCGAGCGCCGGGCCAAGGACAAAGCGCCCGTTCAGGACTCGACCACCGAGGACCCGACCGCCGGTGAGTACCGCGATTTCCTGGCCGAAAATCAGGGCCAGTACATCGTTTTGGCGGTCTCCGGAGCGAGCGCCAAAGCCCTGGCCGAGCCCGCCGAGGTCCGGCGCATGGAGGAGCAATGCATCCTGCGGGTCGGCGGCAAGAAGTACCAGATGGTCGGCCACTTCCCGCCCTCGCCTAGCGACACTTGGCTGCGGCTGATTTTCCCGCGCGCGGTCACCGAAGCCGACCGGAGCTTCCGCTTCGAGCTGTACGTGCCCGGGGCCAAGGACCCCCTCCGCTTCGCCGAGTTTCGCACGAAGGAGATGCACTACCAGGGCCGGCTCGAACTATAGGACGAACAAGACCGGTTAGGGCCTCTTGGGCGCGGCGGGTGCTCCGACGCCCATCTTCTCGATCTCTCTGAGGTAGACGCGGCGGCCTTCGTCCATGGCAAGGTTCGCCAGGATGACCATGGTCGAATCCGCCAGGCCGATTTCCAGGTCTGCCAGGGGCTTCTTGCCGGTGCGCGTGGCCTCGAAGAAGCTCTCCATCTGGATATCCACCGGGTTGCGGTCCTCCTGCGGCAGCATGACGCCCTTGCGGTAGAGCCACAGCCGGGCGAACTTCATCTCGCGCTCCAGGAACGCCTCCCTGCCGGTGACCATGTCGCGCGACAGAAAGATAGGCAGGCCGCGCCGGCCGGAGGCGGTGCTGGTGAGCGTGGCGCTGGACACGGCCGCCTTCTCCTTGGCCTGGCCGGCGGGCGTGGGCTTGGGCGGACCCGGCTCGTAATACCACAGCCCGAGCGCGGGCTCGTTGTCGGCGCCCACGGTGATTTCGATGGTGCCCTCGGTGCCCAGGATCGTCTCGCCGAACTCGGTCCGGGCGCCGCCGAACAACGGCAGGTGCCGGTTGGTCGAGATCGACTGGTACATCACCTTTTGCCCTTGCGGGTATTTCAGAACGAGCTGGATGTTGTCGTAGACCGTACGGCCATCCGGAAAGAACTCGTTGCCGCCGACGCCGCTGATGTACTCGGGACCCGAGCCGAAGATCCAGTCGGCGACGTCGATCTGGTGCGAGCCGAGCTCGGCCACCAGGCCGCCTGAGTACTCGCGAAAGAGCCGCCATACCGACACCTTCCCGCGGGCCGGGTCCAGGCTGCTCATCCGCCAGGCGCGGCTGCTGTCGCTTCGGTTCCACTGAGCGTTGACGTGCGTGACCTTCCCCAGCAGGCCCTTCCGGATCATCTCCAGGGCGGTCTGGTAGAACTGGCTGTACCGCCGCTGAAGGCCGACCTGCAAGATCTGCTTGGGGCGCTCATGCGCCAGCTTGCGGAGCGCGTGCACCTCCTCGGGCTTGAAGACCAGGCTCTTCTCGCAGAACACGTGCTTGCCCGCCAGCAGCGCGTCGCGCGTGATCGGGTAGTGCTCGAACAAGGGCGTGACCACCAGCACGGCGTCGAGGTCGGGCCGCGCCAGCAGCTCGCGGTAGTCCTTGTACTTGGCCGGGTTGGTGCCGGCGATCTTGGCGCCCTGGTTCAGGTTCGGCTCCCAAATGTCGCATACGGCCAGGCACCGCGCACTGTCCATCGCCGCCATGTGCCTGAGCAGATACTGGCCGCGCGAGCCCGTGCCGACCACCCCGTAGGTGACGACATTGCTGGCTGCCTGGACCTTCTGGATAGCAGGGGCCGTCACCCGGGCGGCGGCAACCGCGACGGTCGCCGCGCCGGCGCTCTTGATCAGGTCACGCCGCGTGAGGTCGGATGATTCGGGCATTGACGTAGTCCTCTGGAGGCAACGCGGAGTCCCCTTGGAGCAGGCGGGCGGGGGCGCGGCGTGCCGTGCGGCCGCCACCGGCTGGGGTTCTCCGCAAACCTAGAGTATAGGTGTCAGGCTTCCGAGCCTGCAATCGAGCCGGGCTAGATTCCCAGACTTGCCAGCGCCTCCCAGGCCCGCGGCCAAGTCAGCCGCTCCTCGCAGAGAGCGCGGCCGGCGGCGCCCAGCCGCGCCCGCTCAGCGGGCGAATCGAGGAGCCGCGAGACCGCCTCGGCGAAGGTCTCCGCGGTGTCCGCGATCAGCAGGTGCTCGCCGTCCCGCGCCGGCAGGCCCTCGGCGCCCACGGTGGTCGAGACCACCGCTCGCCCGGCGGCCCATGCTTCCAGGATCTTGAGCCGCGTTCCGCCGCCCGCCAGCAGCGGGACAACGACGACGCGGGCGGCCGCCAGCGCCCCGATGGCGTCGTCCACCGCGCCGACCAGCTCGATCCGCGGCCGCCCTGCGACGTACTTGGCCACGCCGTGAGGATTCCTGCCGATAATGCGCCAGACCAGCCCGGGGTGGCGCGCCTCCAGCGCCGGCCAGATCTGGCTTGCGAAGAACCGGACAGCGGATATGTTCGGCTGGTACTCGAGGTTGCCCGAGAAGACAATTACGTTCTCTTCGGCCACGGCCGGCCGCGGCGCCTCGGGGATCGCATTAGGATAAACCGCGACGCTCGCTTGCGGCGCCAGGCCGAGCGCGCGGCCACGGTCGGCTTCCGAGGCCACCAAAACCCGCGAGAACCTGGGCAGCCACTGGCGTTCCAGACGGCGGCTGGCGCGTGCGAAGCGCCGGAAGGCCAGCGACAGCGGCCAGAGCTCGGTGGCCGCGTAGCGCTCGAAGAGCGCCGACTCGATGTTGTGCAGGTCGAGAACGCACTCCTCGGCCCGCGCGGCGATCTCGTCGAGGTAGGGAGCGCAGTAGGAGTGCTCGAGGAACGCCACGCGATAGCGGCGAGGCCCGAGGCAGGCCGCTATGGCGCCGCCGTAACCCGAGAAGCGGTGCGCGAGCGGGGGTACCCCCAGCAGCAGGCGGAGGGCGTTTCGCGCCGCGCGCGGCATGAGCCTTCTGGAATGGCGCGGCAGCTCGATCAGGTAAACGTCGCGGACGAGGTCCGGCGGCAGGCTCGGCCGCGGGTCGGGCGCACCGCGCTCGCGGAAGACAACCAGGTCCACCGCGTAGCGGCGGGCCAGGTATTCGATGATGGAGGCCGTGCGAAGCGCCCCGCCGCCCGCCGCCGGGAACGGCGCTTCCGGGCTCAGCACCAGCGCCGCGGGCTCAGATGCCGAATTGCCGTCGGGTCTCTTCATAGACCTCTCTGGTTAGACGCGCCGTCCGCGCCCAGGAGTACTCCCGCGCCCGCGCCAGCGAGCGTGCCCGCAGATCGGCCACCCAGTCGGGACGCTCGATGGCCTGCTGCATCGCTTCCCTCCAGGCGCGGGCATCGCCGGCGCCCAGCAGCACGGCCGCGCCGGAGGCGACCTCGGCGATGGCCTCATCGCTGGATGTGATGACCGCCGCGCCGCACTGCATCGCCTCCAGAACCGGCAGGCCGAATCCTTCGTAGAGCGATGGATAGAGAAACGCCAGCGCACCCGAGTAGAGCGCCGCCAGCTCGGCGTCGGGGACCTCGCCGAGCACGCGCAAGCCCGGCTCGGCGGGAAGCGCCCCGAAATCTTCGCGCCGCCGCCCGGCCAGCACCAGCTCGACCTGGCTCGTTCCGCGCGCGGCGCGCCAGGCCTCGACCAGGAGACCGAGGTTCTTGCGCGGCTCCAGCGTGCCGGCAAACAAGAAATAGGGCCGGGCGGAGGCGGGCTCCTGAGGGCGGAAGTGCGCCGCGGCGGCCTCGGGCACCGCCAGGATGCGCCGAGGATGGATGCGGAAGCGCTCGATGGCCTGCCGCCGGACGGCCGCGCTCGGCGTGATGATGATGGGCGCCAGCTTCAGCCCCAGGAGCAGCGGCGTGCGCCGGCGCACGCGCCGCGCGTCCTGGTGCCATGCGGGGTCCATCCAGGGCGAGAGATCGTGCAGCGTGATCACGCTGGGCCGCGCCGGCAGGTACGGCGCCTCGAAGTTCGTGCCGTGGAACAGGTCCACCCGCGAGCGGGACAGCTCGCGGTTCAGCCCCCAGGACCACCAGCGGCGCTCGAGGGCGTTGCGCGGCCCGCCGCCGCGCGCGAGGTTGGGCGGCGCCGGCGCGGGAAAGGCAAACGGCTGATCGGAGACCAGCAGG
>JBEKLW010000277.1:0-4526 GCA_050008815.1 Bryobacteraceae bacterium | reverse complement strand
GACGGGGTGAGCCCGCAGGCGTACTTGAACAGTACGTCGAGGACTCACCCCGAGCGCAACGCAGAAGATGCCGGCCTCCCGCAAGCCGCAGCCGAAGGCGTGTGAGAAGATCGGGCTATCGCAGCGTGACCACGGTGGCGCCCCAGCCGCCCGCCTCCGTTGGCGCGTCGCCGAATGAGAGCACGAACGGCGTCCGCTCGAGCACCGCTCTGACAATCGCGCGCTGGACGCCGATCCCGCGGCCGTGGACGATGCGCAGGGCCTTCAGTCCCAGGCGGCTGGCCTCTTCCAGATAGGCCTCGACCACGGCCTGGACGTCACTGGGCGGCACGCTGTGGAGGTCAAAGACATCGGTGATGGGGATGCGCACCGGCTCCTGGTCTTCCACGCTACGAGCGTAGCAGAGTGGCCGCCAAGCGCCCGGCGGCCCAGTGGGTCCGGGGGTGCGTGGCTCAGCGCCCGTGCACTAGCGGGACGAACGCCACCGGGAGCACCGCTCGCTTCTTCAGCTTGCCCGCGGCCGTCTTCTCCACCAGGACCAGCTCCTGGCCCCACACGGCCGAGCCTTCCGGAGCGACCAGCCTGCCGCCCGGCCGGAGCTGGTCGAGCAGGGCCCGCGGGATCTCGGGCGGGGCGGCGGTGAGGATAATGCGGTCGAAGGGGGCTTCCTGGGGCCAGCCCAGGTAGCCGTCGCCGAGGCGCACGGTGACGTTCTGGTAGCCGAGCTGCTTGAGGTTCTCCTCCGCCGAGCGCGCCAGCTCGGGCACGATCTCGATCGTGTAAACGTGCCCGACCAGCCGCGACAGGATCGCCGCCTGGTAGCCCGATCCGGTGCCGATCTCGAGTACTTTGTGGGTGCGCGCCGGCTCGAGCAGCTCGGTCATCAGCCCCACGATGTAGGGCTGCGAGATGGTTTGCCCGTGGCCGATCGGGACCGGGTGGTCCTCGTAGGCCTGATCGCGCTCCGCCAGGGGAATGAACAGGTGCCGGGGCACCTGGCCGAGGACGCGCAGCACGTCTGGGTTCCGCACGCCGCGGTCCTCGATCTGTGTGCGCACCATGCGCTCGCGCTCGCGAGCCCAGGCGTCGCCGGGGCGCGCCGGCGGCGCGGCCGGCAGGCAGAAGGCGCCCAGCAAGGAGAGCACGATCGGAAGGCGCATGTCCACACATCAATGTACAATGTCCGAAGTGGCTGAAAAGACATCCGTGCTCGGGCAGCGGTCCTCGGATGGCAGCGTGAAACCCGCAACGCTGCTCCGACAGCTTGGAATCGTCAGCGCCACCGCGCTGGTGATCTCCAACATGATCGGGACCGGCATCTTCACGACGACCGGTTTCCTGGCGGGCGACCTCGGGAGCCCCGGGCTGGTGCTCACGATCTGGGTGGTGGGGGCGCTGTTCGCGCTGGCCGGCGCGTTCTGCTACTCGGAGCTGGGCATCAACTTCCCCAGCTCGGGCGGCGAATACGTCTACCTGACCCGCGCCTACGGCCCGACCTGGGGCTTCATGACCGGCTGGGTGTCGTTCTTCGCCGGGTTCTCGGCGCCGGTGGCCGCCGCGGCGCTGGCTTGCTCGAATTACCTCGGCCACTTTTTCCCCGCGCTCAAGCAGGAGAACGCCGCCTGGACGGTCGGCTCGGGCGCCTTCGCGCTCAAGCTGGGCGGAGCGCAGATCCTGGCGTCGGGGCTGATCCTCCTGCTGACGCTCGTCAATTTCATCGGAACCAGCCGGGTGGCCAAGATCCAGAACGCGCTGACGGCGACCAAGCTGCTGGTGATTGCCGCCTTCATCGGCCTAGGCCTGACCGTCGGCGCCGGCAACTGGGACCACTTCGCGCTGGAGGCACCGCGCACCTCGACCATCCCGGTGGCGGCCCAGTTCGCCATCAGCCTGTTCTGGATCTACGTCTGCTACAGCGGCTGGAACGCGGCCACCTACGTGGCCGAGGAGCTGAAGCGGCCCGAGCGAACCCTGCCCGTGGCCTTGACCTTCGGCACCGCGCTGGTAGCCGCAGTCTACTTGGCGCTCAACGTGGTCTTCATCTATGCGCTGCCCCTGGCGGACATGACGGACGAAAAGAAGAACCCAATCGTGGCCATCGGCTCGGAGGCCGCCAAGGCGCTCTTCGGACCGCAGATGGCCGGCGTGTTCAGCGCGCTCATGGCCCTGTCGCTGGTGGCCACGGTGAACGCCATGGTAACCATCGGGCCGCGGGTCTATTACGCCATGGCGCAGAACGGCGCTTTCTTCCGGGTGGCCGCCCATGTGCACCCACGCTGGCGCACTCCGGTGGTGGCGATTCTCTGCCAGGGCGTCTGCGCGGTGCTGATGACGGCCACGCCCTTCCCGGACCTGATCGTCTACATCGGGTTCACCCTGACCTTCTTCGCGGTGCTGGCCGTAGCGTCGCTGTTCATCTTCCGCCGGCGGGCGAACTGGCAGCGCCTGGGCGTGGTGAGCTTCGCCTGGCCGCTGATGCCGGCGGCGTTCATCCTGGTGGGCGTCTGGACCATCATTCAGGGGGTGCGCCTGCGGCCCGACATTTCCGTCGCGGTGGTGCTGACCATCGGCACCGGCGCCATCGTGTATCACATCTGGCGGGCGCTGAAGCAGCGCCGCCCGGCGCCGCGCTGACCTGCTATTCTGCCTGTTGAATGGCACTGGTTCTGGACGGCAACCGAATTCGCGACGAGATCCTGGAGAGCTGCCGGCCGCGCATGGAGCGGCTCAGCGCCGCTGGCGGCGTGCCCGGCCTGGCGGTGATCCTGGCGGGCAACAACCCGGCCTCGGAGATCTACGTCCGCAACAAGATCAAGGCCTGCCAGGCCCTGGGCATCCACAGCGAGAAGCTCGCGCCGCCGCAGACGGTGACCACCGCGGAGGTGCTGGAGCTGGTGGAGGGGCTGAACCGGCGCCCGGAGATCGACGGCATCCTGGTGCAGCTCCCGCTGCCGTCGCATGTGGACGCCAAGCGGGTGCTGCTGGCGATTGCGCCCGAAAAGGACGTGGACGGTCTTCACCCCCTCAACCTCGGCAAGCTCATGAACAACACGCCCGGCCCAAGACCGTGCACGCCGGCCGGCATCCTGGAGCTGCTGAAACGCTACCGGATCCCGATCCACGGCCAGAACGCGGTGGTGGTGGGGCGCAGCGACATGGTGGGCAAGCCGGTGGCGCTGCTGCTGCTGCACGAGCACGCCACCGTCACCATTTGCCACTCGCGGACCAAGAATCTGCCCGCGGTTTGCGCCCAGGCCGACATCCTGGTGGCGGCGATGGGCCGCCCGGCGTTCCTCACCGCGGACTTCATCCAACCGGGCGCCACGGTGGTCGATGTGGGCATCAGCCGCATCTCGAGCCGCGAAGAATGCGCGCGCATTTTCCGCGACTCGCCCGAGAAACTGGCCGCCTTTGACCGCAACGGCAGCGTGCTCGTGGGCGACGTGCATCCTCTCGACGTGGCCGAGCGGGCGGCGGCCTACACGCCGGTGCCGGGCGGCGTCGGCCCGCTGACCATCGCCATGCTGATGGTGAACACGATCCAGGCCGCCGAGCGGCGACTGCTGAAGACATGCTGAGAGTGGGACTGACAGGCGGGCTGGCGACGGGCAAGAGTTTCGTCGGCCAGGCGCTCGCGAGCCTGGGCTGCCACCTGATTCGGGCGGACGAGCTCGGCCATGCGGCGCTCGAGCCGGGCGGCGAAGCCTACGCCGCGGTTGTCGGCGAGTTCGGCGGCGGGATCCTGGAGCCGGATGGGAGGATCAGCCGGCGGCGGCTGGCCGCGGCGGTCTTCGGCGACCCCGCGCGGCTGGCCGCGCTGAACCGGCTGGTGCACCCGCCGGTGATCCGGCGCGAAGAGGAGCTGCTGGCGGAGCTCGAGGCGCGCGACCCGCACGGAATCGCGGTGCTCGAGGCCGCCATCCTGATCGAGAACGGCAGCTACCGCCGGTTCCGGAAGATCATCCTGGCCGTCTGCCGAGACGAGCAGCAGATCGAGCGCGCCCGGGAGCGCGACGGCCTCACGCTCCCGGAGGCGCTGGCGCGCCTGGCGCGCCAGATGCCGCTCGAGGAAAAGCGCAAATTCGCCGATTACATCGTCGATACCTCGGGAACCAAAGAGGATACGCTGCGTCAAGTAAGAGAGACCTACAATTTGCTTCGGAGCATTCCCCAATGAAGTTACGCACGCTGTTGCTGGTTACGCTGCTGGTGGGCGGATTCGTGTACCTGACGTCGGCCCGCTGGAGTCCGCTCAAGGTGTTCCGGCCCGGACCGGCCAGCCAAATCTGGACGGGGCCGGAGGTGGCCCGCTCGGCCGGGCTGGGCGCCGACGAGCAGAACAATATCGAGATCTACAAGGACGCCCACACGGCCGTGGTCAACATCACCAGCACGGTCTACCGGCGGAACTGGTTCCTGGAGATCATTCCGCAGCAGGGCACCGGGTCGGGCTTTCTGGTGGACGACACCGGGCGCATCCTGACCAACGACCACGTCATCTCCGGCGCCCAGGAGATGGAGGTGAC
>JBEKLW010000276.1:0-4527 GCA_050008815.1 Bryobacteraceae bacterium | reverse complement strand
GACCTGCCGCTGATCGCGGTCAACCACATCGAGGGCCATATCCATGCCGTGATCTCGCAGGCTCTCGCCAGCGGGCATCCGGTCGAGTACCCCGCTGTGGGGCTGGTGGTGAGCGGGGGCCACACGCACCTGTTCGAGATCCGCGAGGGACTGCGTTACCGCCTGCTCGGCCGAACCCGCGACGACGCGGCCGGAGAGGCCTTCGACAAGGTCGCCAAGCTGCTGGGCTTCGGCTATCCCGGCGGACCGCTCATCGACAGCCTGGCGCCCCACGGCAACCCGCACGCGGTGAAGTTCACACTGGCACGGATGAAGGGCAACGCGCTCGATTTCAGCTTCAGCGGGCTGAAGACGGCTGTTCTGCGCTGGGTGGAGCAGCGCGATATGACGGTCGAAATCGAGGCGCGGCGCCAGTTGCTCCGGCGGACCCGGCGCCCCGCCGTCGAACAGTGGCTCGCCCTGACGCCGCCGGCGACACTGGACCTTCTCGCCTCCTTCCAGCGCACCGTCATCGAGGAGCTGCTGCGGCGCGCTGCGACCGCGGCCGACCAGACCGGCGCGCGCGCGCTCATCGTCTCCGGCGGCGTGGCCTGCAACCTGGGTCTGCGCGCCGCCGCCGGAGCGGCGCGGCTTCCCTGCCCCGTCTATTTTCCGAGCCCCGGGCTCTCCACCGATAATGCCGCCATGATCGCCGCTGCCGCCTTCCCGAAGTTCCAGCGCGGCGAGTTCGCTGGTCATTCGCTGGCCGCCTCCTCGAATCTGACCCTGGCGGAGTGACGCCGATCGCCTGATCCGGCGCCGCCGCGCGATACACCCGGATGTTTCGCCAGCAATCTGCTGCGGCGCTCTCATCGCGCCTCGCTACGAGGGCGTGTGAGAAGATCGGGCGAGCGTTCGACGAGACCGCCACCGTCTATACTGGATATCCTGAGGTGTTCAAGACGGAGACAACTGGGCAGGTGAAGGTGAGGTCAAGAAACCGGACTTGGGCAATTGCGGCCGCCGTCTGCCCCGCGCTCGCGATTCTGTACATCTGGACGCGGGGGCCGGTCCTGACAATCCGGCTCGCGGTCGCGCTCAGCGTCATCGTTCTAGTTGGCGCTGCGAGTGGCGTGCTCTTACTTCTGAATTCCGAGGCCCTTTTCGTCAGATTGGCGGTGACGGCGCTGATCGTCGCTCTGGCGGTGTTTGCCTGTCTGTTCGTTGTCGTGCAGTCGCCGCCGACCCCCCACCGGGTACCGCTAAGGCCGCCACGCTTGGCCGCCCCGCGGTGAAGCGGCTTCCAGTGACGCCGAGCGCCTGATCCGGCGGCGCCGCGCGATACCATACGAGGAATGGGTTCCATACCTCCGGGCGAAACGCCCAAGCTGCCGATTCCCGGCGTGCGGAATCTGATCGCCGTTGGTTCCGGCAAGGGCGGCGTCGGCAAGACCACCGTGGCGGTGAATCTGGCCCTGGCGCTCGTCAGCCTGGGGCACAAGACCGGACTGCTGGATGCCGACGTCTACGGCCCGAACGTGCCGCTGATGCTCGGCCTCCAGGAAACGCCCAACGCCCTCGGCGACCGCATGCAGCCGCTCACTTCCGGCGGCCTGCAGGTCATGTCGATAGGCTTCATCGCCCCCGGCGACCAGCCGCTGATCTGGCGCGGCCCCAGGCTGCACAGCGTCATCCAGCAGTTCCTGCTCCAGGTGGATTGGGGCGATCTGGAGTATCTCATCATCGACCTGCCGCCGGGCACGGGGGACGTAGCGCTGTCGCTCATCCAGACCGCCCCCCTTGGCGGCGCCATCGTCGTCACTACGCCCTCGGACGTCTCGCTGGAGGACGCGCGCAAGGCCGTTAACATGTTCCGCCAAGTGAGCGTGGAGATCCTCGGCATCGTCGAGAACATGAGCTACCTGGTGTGCCCGCACTGCCACCAGCGCGTCGACGTGTTCAGCCACGGCGGCGGCAGGCGCACGGCCGAGAGCATGGGCGTTCACTTCCTGGGCGAGGTGCCCCTGGATCCGGAGGTGCGGTTGGGAGGCGACATGGGCGAGTCCGTGGCCCGGCGCGGCGAGGGCGACCCCCACGCCAGCGCGTTCTACGCCCTGGCGCGGAGCGTCGTGGCACGCGTCAAGGAAATCGGCGCGCCGCAGGGACCGAAGATTGAGCTGACGGAGTGAGAAACGTGGCCGCAGCTAGCCTGCTTTTCTCACCACGACCGTGGCGAGGCGCGATGAGCGGGCCGCAGAAGGTTGTTGGTGAGAAATGCGGCCTAGCATCCCCTGCCGAGAGGCGCCACCCCAGAGATCAGGGTCGCCGGAAACCTCTGGCGCGCTCAGCGGGGATGCCCTTCCAGAGCGTTGTTCGCCACTCCCCAAATGGCGGCGAGGGCATCCGTGTTGTACAGAAGCAAAGCGGCGCTGACCACGACGATAAAGGCCATAAGTAGCGTGTACTCAACCAAGTCCTGACCTGATTCGTCGCTCCAAAATCCACGCACATGACACCGCCTGGCCGAGTGCCCCCCCAGGGGCAGTTCCAATAATAGGAACCCTAAGTCCCGGAATCAATGGGCTGAAAGTCACCGGCTTCCATATGGTACCGATAGGACCCACGCTCCAGTACCGGGATTTATCACACGGAACGTGACTGACCGGGGCCCTGCTGGCGGCGTCCCTATCCGCCACCCATCGGGTGCCACCGGTCCCCCTCTGTGGCCCGGGATTCACAGGGCGCTCAAGAGACGCAGTCGGCCACTCTCCTGCGACGGAAGTGCGTGCGCCGCACAGTCGCTAGTAGCATCACGGGCAGACTGCGAGTTCGGCCCCTGTTTGACCGGCCGGGCACCGTCCCCTATACTGATGAATGTTGCGGGCTTGCAGTTCTTTCGTGTGTCCGCGGAAACTCGTATGCTTTATTACCTGATGGTGGGCTTGCACATCCTGATCTGTTTCTTTTTGGTGATCGTGGTGCTGCTCCAGAGCGGCAAAGCCGCCGACTTGGCCGGCGCCTTCGGAGGCATGGGTTCGCAGACGGCCTTCGGCCCGCGCGGCTCGGCAACGATCCTGTCCAAGGCCACGACGATAGCGGCCGCGCTCTTCATGGTCACGTCTCTGACGCTGGCGATTCTGGGGACGCGCGGCTCGCAGGCCACCTCGGGGGGAGTGCTGGGCGGCCAGCCGGCGAGGACGCAGCAGACCCCCGCGCGGGGTGCGCCCCATCAGCCGCCGGCCAGGATGCCCGCGACTTCCGGTCAGGGCGGCGGCTCCACCAGCCCGGTGGCGCCGATTCCGGCCCCGGCGCCCGCGCAGCCGCAGCCGGCCGCCCCGGCGAAGTAGGAGCCACCAGGTTTCCACGTGCGGAGGTGGCGGAATTGGCAGACGCACTAGCTTGAGGTGCTAGCGGGAGCAATCCCGTGGGGGTTCAAGTCCCCCTCTCCGCACCAATTTAAGGCCCGTAGGCTCAGTAGCTTACGGGCCTTTCCCCTTTTGTGTGCTAAATACGTGCCAGGTCAAAACTTCGCTTGCGTTACGAAGTATAATCATGCTACTTTGTGGAGTATGGCTAAGTCTGAGTTACATACACCCCGATTCGGCGCGGCCGATGTCACCCGTGCGGCTGGGATAAGCCCCGCAACGCTTCAGAGTTGGCTCAATCGGAATCTGCTCGAGCCGTCCAGCGGTCTACGCAATCCCGGCTCCGGCGGGCGCCGGAGGTATTCGGGCTGCGATCTCATCCGTTTCGGCATCATGCACCATCTCGTGCGAACACGGTTCACGCTTCAGATCGCGGCGGCCATGTGCCGGTCCCTGTTCGCCGAACCTGGCGACGCCCGTATTGAGCTTCTCGCGCGCTTTGCGGATACTGGCGACGATGTGGAACTGTGGGTGGTGTTTTCGACACCCTACCCCCGCAAGCCGACCGACGAGTTCGCCTGGGACTGTGCCGTTGTGGATCCGAAGTTGGAAGATTCGTGGGCCGCGCAACTAGGGAAGAAGCTCGCAGGCAGGGAATGCATTTCCGTAAACGTCGGCGCGGTTGTTCGGGTGGTACTGGCTGAGATTTTAACGATTGACGGCGCCCGGAAAGGACCCTGATGCGCGGCCTGTCGCCTGCGGCCCTGGCCGGAATCCAGGTCCACGGCGAGTGATAGTTGGTTCGCTCTCGAGAGCGACCGCCCGTCATGGCCTCAGTTAGAGCTGCGCCCACCGCCAAGAGCGTTTGAGCGCGCGTTTGCAGACCCTCGTGACCGCCGCTTCCAGTCAGCCGTCTCCAGCCGGCGCCGAAGGTGCGCCCATGCCCGCTGGCGGCTCTCTGGCTGGGCTCGAGCCGCTTTTCACAGCGGCCGAAGTGGCGGGGTACCTGAAGGTCGATGTTACGACCGCGCGGCGCCTGTTCCTCGATCGACCGGACGTGGTGAAGATCGGCCGGATCTCCGCGCGCGGCGGCAAGCACCCCTATTGCACTCTGCGGATCCCTGCGAGCGCGGTGAAGCGGTTCTTGAAGGAACGGAAGCGATGAGTGACGCGCCTCACGTTT
>JBEKLW010000275.1:0-4530 GCA_050008815.1 Bryobacteraceae bacterium | reverse complement strand
ACTCGCGCCCGGCCGGGGTCCGCAATGGATCGAGGACCCCGGCCGGGCGCGAGTTGAGTAGATGCGGCCCTATCGCGCACCGCAGCCGAAGGCGTGTGAGAAGATCGGGCTGGCGCCAGCCTATGCGAGGGCGGTGCGCTACGCCTCTTTGGGCATTTCACCGAGCGGGATTCCAAGCGCGTCGGCTACCCCTTTGCCGTAGGCCGGATCAGCCTTGAGGCAGTTGCCGATGTGGCGGATCTTGACCTCCCTGGGAGCATCGCCCATGGCGCGGGCGGTGTTGGCGAAGAGCACTTTCTGCTGCTCAGCACTCATCAGCCGGAAGAGCTTGCCGGGCTGGGTGTAGTAATCCGTGTCCACCCGGTGATTCCAGTGGTCGGCGGCGCCTTCCAGGCTCAGCGGCGGTTCGGCAAACTCGGGCTGCTGCTGCCACTCCCCGTAGCTGTTGGGCTCGTACCCCAGGGTGCTGCCGTAATTGCCGTCCACCCGCATGGCGCCGTCGCGGTGGTAGCTGTGGAATGGGCAGCGGGAGGCGTTCACCGGGATCAAGTGGTGGTTCACGCCCAGCCGGTAGCGCTGGGCATCGCCGTAGGAAAACAGACGTCCCTGCAGCATCTTGTCCGGCGAGAAGCCGATACCGGGCACGATGTTGGCCGGGTTGAAAGCCGCCTGTTCGACCTCGGCGAAGTAGTTCTCGGGGTTCCGGTTCAGTTCGATGACGCCTACTTCGATGAGGGGATAGTCCTTGTGGAACCACACCTTCGTTAGGTCGAAGGGGTTGTAGGGGCACTTCGCCGCGTCCTTCTCCGGCATGACCTGGATGAACATCGTCCAGCGGGGGAAGTCGCCCTTCTCGATGCTCTGGTAGAGGTCGCGCTGATGGCTCTCGCGGTCCTTGCCGATGAGGACCTCAGCCTCCGCGTCGGTGAGGTTCTTGATCCCCTGCTGGCAGCGCAGGTGGAACTTGACCCAGAACCTCTCGTTCTTCGCGTTGATCATGCTGAAGGTGTGGCTCCCGAAGCCGTGCATGTGGCGGAAGCTGGCGGGGATGCCGCGGTCGCTCATGGTGATGGTGACCTGGTGCAGGGCCTCCGGCAGGGAGGTCCAGAAGTCCCAGTTGTTCTTGGCGCTCCGCAGATTGGTGCGGGGGTCGCGCTTGACGGCGTGGTTGAGGTCGGGGAACTTGAGCGGGTCGCGCAGGAAGAAGACCGGCGTGTTGTTGCCCACCAGGTCCCAGTTGCCGTCCTCGGTGTAGAACTTCATGGCGAAGCCCCGGATGTCCCGCTCGGCATCGGCCGCGCCACGCTCACCCGCCACCGTGGAGAAACGGATGAAGAGCTCGGTCTTCTTGCCGACTTCGGAGAAAACCTTGGCCTTGGTGAAGCGGGTGATGTCGTGGGTGACGGTGAGGGCGCCGTACGCGCCCGAGCCCTTGGCGTGCATGCGGCGCTCGGGGATCACCTCCCGATCGAAATGCCCGAGCTTCTCCAGGAGCCAGATATCCTGCAGCAGCGCCGGACCGCGAGGTCCCGCGGTCATCACGTTCTGGTTGTCGACGACGGGCGCACCCGCGTTGGTAGTCAGCTTTTTCTTCATTGGCTTTTCCTCTTTCGCAAGGCGCGCCGTCGCGGATGATGGCTCTTCGAGCACTGCAAACAGCGGCCTCTGATTTCCACTTGTGCGATTTCCACGCTGCCCAGGGTCTTGACGGCGTTCGGAATCTTCAACCGGTCGAACTCCTCGCAATAGAAGTCGCGGGCCATCCCACACTCCACGCACACGAAATGGTGATGAGAACTCATGTTCGCGTCGAACCTCACCCTCTCCCGCGAAGGTCCGAGCGTGGTCAGGATGCCCAGGTCGACCATCAACCAGAGGGTCCGGTAAACCGTGTCCAGCGACACGGTCGGGACACTGCGGCGAACGCCTTTGAAGATCGTCTCGGCATCGGGATGATCTCCGGATTTCGCAACCTCCCGGAAGATCTTCAAACGCTGGTGTGTCAGTTTGACGCCAGAGCGCCTGAGGACATCCTTGAAATGGTCCATCCGCTGTCGAACTGCTTGGGGCTCAGGCGCCATGACGGCTGATTCCTATATACGAGCGTTTCCTACATAAGAATATATCCTAATTAGAGCCAGGTCAAGCTGATTCTTTCGCCCTCCGGCTCCCCAGGGTTCTCCCGCCCTGCCGTGACGTGATCGGCGGCTGGGACCACTGCCAGTCCAGCAGCCATCGGCCCGAATTGGGGGTCGTCCGGATTGGCTCCTGACAATCTGACGCAGGCATTGATCAACTCAGAGAATCGGCGTGGGGACGGAAAGAAACGGCCTCCGGTTACCGCAGCCGGCGCGCCTGAAAAGCAGCCCGCCGGCGCAAAACCGGCGGCTGGCAGAAAACGGACGTCTGTGGCGGCACCGGTGGCGTATCGCGAGAGATTTCGGAGGAGGGCCGGTCTCGATCTGGCTCCCCGGCATGGATTCGAACCACGATTAGAGCAACATTCCCGGAATCTGCAACTTACGGATTCCTCAAAGGCGTCGAAGGCCGAGATGGACAGGAAAGACCGGTACCCGTACAACATCGGTACGGCCCCGCTCTGATCCTTCTGGCCCCGTCAAAATTGCCGATTATTGATCTGTCGACTTCACGGCCTTCTGAAGTTCCAGCGCGCCTTGTCGCTCTTGGGGTCGAACTTGGCCAGCGTCGGCGTACTGCCGCCCACCGCGGTCAGGGCCATGGGTTCCTTGGAATTGGGCATCGACTTGGGCATGATGCGGTAAGTGCCGTCGGTCAACTGGTCGATGCGCCACAGTTGTTCGGGACTGCCAGTAAAAGCGGGAACCGCCACAACTTCACCGTCAGCGGTTGCAGCCAAGGTGCGATCGGTGCCGGCGATTGTGATCTTGAAATAGGGCGAGCCGGGATAGCCTCCGGCGTTGGCGACGGGCGTGATCGTCCACTTCTGATGGGGGCGGGACATGTGGTCGCCGATGCGAATGTCGATGTTGCCGGCCGGCCAGTTCGTTGACACCTGGGCGAGTTCCTGGGGCGGAATTGGGGTCACGGGGCCAGCAGGGGCGCGGAAACCGCGCATGCCGCCAGCCATCCGCACGAAGTCCACAGCCAGCTCCAGCGCATAGCCGCTGCGTTCGGACTCGATCTCGTATGTGCCTTCCTGGAAATTGTCGCCGGCAAAGGGCCATCCGTCCTTCCAGAGCAGCGGGCGAATGTCCAGCACGCTGCGGCCGCTGCGGTCCAGGTCGGCCTCGTAATGACAGGAGAACTTCTGCACGCCGTCGCCCAGGTCCAGCAGGCCGAAATGGCCGGGCCCGACAAAGCGGCCGCTGGCGGCCACAACGAGCTTGCCGCCGCCTCTGAGCGTGTCCCTGCCCATGTTGTCAAGGTAGGGGCCTGTCACTTTCTTGGAGCGGCCCACGCGGATGTTGTAGGTTGAGTTGGCGCCGTCGCAGCATGTGCCGTGAGTGCCCAGAAGGTAGTACCAGCCGTCGCGATACATCAGCGCAGTGGCTTCCATGTCGATGGCGATGTTCACGGGCTGGTTGCCGGGGATGCGTTTTCCCGTTCTCGGATCGAGCTCGACAATCCGGATGTAGCCGAAATAGGTCCCGTAGCTGAGCCACAGCCGGCCATCGGTGGGATCGAGGAGGAACGCCGGATCGATGGCATCGCAGTCCTCGACGCCGTCAGACGAGGCGACGACGGTGTCGTCTCTGAATCCGAAGTCGGGGGATTTGGGGTCGAGCGTCTTGGTCCACATGACGTGGACATTGCTGGCGTGCCCACCTGCCAATCCGCCTCCTCCCCTGGCATAGGTCACGTAGTAGCGATCCCCGATGTGGATGACGTCGGGGGCCACTCCACCGCCGGGGCGCACGGCCCCGCTGTGCCAGGTCCAGCCGTCGTCGGATATCAAGCCACCGCCGCCGGTGCCGAAAACGTAAAACTTGCCATCGCACTGAATGATGGTCGACGGATCGTGGATGTAGGGTTCGCCGTCCGCCGCCAACGCCGGACGAAACACACAAAGAGCGAGCAGGGTGGGAACCGCTGCGGCCAGAACTTGGGATTTCATAGAAGCTCCAAGAGCAAAACGATAGGGACCAACAATCGGATGACTCATTAGTTTCCAGAGTTTTCAAGGCTCAGGGTGATATCCTTGATCGGTTCACCGTTCTCATCGATAAAGCGGACGCAGAAATCACTCAAGCCGGGGCCGTTGATAACTGCGCCGCGAATGACGTTCCGGCCCCTATTGAGCGTGAGCCGTCTGGAGACGCAGTCATCCATCTCCATGCGCCGATCGCCGGAGAGGATGACGGCTTCCTTGCCGTTGAGCCACCACATGGACGCCGAATTGGAGCCGACGGCCATACGGACGTTCTTCATCTCCCGCGGGCTGTTGACGACGGTAACAGCCCAGAACAGGACGCCGTAAGTCGGCTTGTTCAGGCCGTAGGCGAAGCGAAAAAGCTTGACGTTGAAATTGGCGGAATCCAGAGCATGCCA
>JBEKLW010000274.1:0-4548 GCA_050008815.1 Bryobacteraceae bacterium | reverse complement strand
GCATCCCGAAAGGCCATCCACAGCGCGATGACTTGGAGCGCAAGCAGCAAGGCTACGAGCAGGACTTCAACTCCACTATCCTCAGTCTGTTCGACAAGGTGCTCTTCCCGATCCATCGTGCGAACAAGGATCCGCAGCTTGCGTCCAAGCCGCTGGATATGACCCGGGATGCCACCAAGCCCTTCAACGGCGAGGAGCAGATCGAGAAGACCCTCACGTCCAATCCGCTGAAGCTCTACCTGGACGTCGAGAAGGAATTCGACGCCATCCGCGACAAGGCGCAGGACCTCTTGTGGCCCGAGAATCAGGACGAAGCGCGCTGGTCGGACGTGGCCGACCGGTACGCCGAGCAGGCCGGGATGCCATGGTTGCCGCCAAGGGGGATCGACACCCTCAGGTCCATTGCCTGCAACCGCGGCCTATGGGAAGAACTGGGCAATGGCTACGTCACCAAGAACCCGAAGAAGAAGCGTACCTCAGCCCAGGTGATTGCCGAGCCCGAATTGGGCGACGAAGGCAGGGTGCGCCTGCGCGTCAATCCGCAGAACGCCGGCCCCGCTCCGCGCATCCATTACGCCGAGGACGCGCCGGTCTCTGAGGCGAGCCCTCGGCTCAAGGACAATCCCTACACGACCGCCGCTCTGCGCGTGAGCTTCCTGGTATGCGACGTCTCGGCCCAGTACGAGACGGGCGATCCGGTAACCTGGTCCAACAAGCTGATCCTGCGCAACAAGCTCTCTGAGAAAGGCGGTAAGCGCAGCGTCGAGCTGTTCGTGGCGCCCAGGGGCACGATCCGCTATACGCTCGATGGGAGCGAGCCGCGCGACGGCACGCCCTACGAGGGGGCAATCCCTCTTGGCGACGGCGAGGTATTGCTGCGCGCGTTCGCCGAGGCGGACGGGCTCGAGGCCAAGACAGACTTTCGCTTCCCTGCCAAGGGGAAGAAAGGCGTCCAGATTGACGACGTGAAGCCCGGACGTCTCGTCTCGCGCACCGGCCGAAAGCTCGACTCGCGTGGCAAGACATTCGAGGGGCTGAAGCAGGCAACCGAGAAGTCCGCCACGTTCGAGGGCATTGTCCTTACCGTGGGCCAGGGCAACCAGATGATCGCGGTCCACGTGGGCGAGATCGCCGTGGACGGCCCTTTTATCGAAGCGCTGCTCGTCAAGGTTCTCGAGAAGTTCGCCCCCGACACCCTTGTCACTATGACCTTCCGCAAAGCCCATTTCGCCTCGGGGCACGACCTGAAGGACTTCGCCGGCAAGCTGGGGATCGAGCTGCTGCAAGGGGAAGTCGAACAGTGAGCGAGCGCTTGAAGACTGTGGATTTCGGCGCCCCCGACACTTTCGGCGCCTATCTCTTCCGCGTCGAGATCCCCGCCTCGCGGAACGAGCCGGTTGTGATCGTGGAGGACTACGGCTACCGCGGGCAGGAGGGCGGCATCCCGCGCGATGAGGAGCGGGTGGTGCTCCGACGTCCCGTGTGGTCGGCGATTGCAGACATTGCAAGGCGCGAGTTCAACGACCGCCTGAAAGCCGCCAAGGTGCTCACGGGCCGCTGGCATACCGGCACGAACCTCGTGGACCGGTTGCTCGGCAAAGAGTTGTCCGTGCTGGCTTGGGCGGCCGAGACGGCGAGCGACGAGCAGCTACCGGTCATCTGCAGCAAGTGGGCGGCGTTGCGGCCCGAAGAACGCTGGTGGCTCTTCGCCATGACGGTCGCCGAGGCCGGTCTGCCGGAAGACACCCAACGCGGCTGGCGACGCGCGCTGTTCCTCGCGCTCTCCGATGGGGAGAAACATGTGACCCGCAAACGCCGGCCGCGTCCCATCGAGCAGGATCTGTTCAAGCTGCCACTATTCGAGGACCCCAAATGAGCGACGCCGTGACGCCGTTCTCCTTGAAGGACGCCCCAGCGCTCATCGAGCGGCTGCTGCCCGTGCAGAAGCTCTCCGCCGAAGCCTACAAGGAGCAGATGGCGGTGCATGGGAAGACCCTCACCGCTCTCGGTAGCTATTGGAAGGGGCGCAAACCGCTCATTCTGAATAAGGCCTGCATCCTCGGCTGCCTGCTCCCAGCGACCGACGATCCGACGCGCGACCTCGAGATCTTTGAGAAATTGATGGCCATGGACGACGAATCCTTCGTCGCCCGCTGGAAGCGTCGGCCCAAGCCGAAGGAGATCCTCGCCGCGGTCTCAGTCGCCTACATCGCCGAATACTTCACCGCGGAGCCAGAGGGCGTCCTGCCAACGGCCGCGCCAGTGGACTGGTCGAAGCCTGAATACGACACGGTAAAGGTCGCTTGGCGGGAGGACCTCAGCGAACTGGAACGGCGGCGGCTGGAATTGCAGATGCTGCCCAAGGTGCCCTACCGCGAGCGGGTGGATCAGGCTCGGCGGCCCGAGGAGGTCATGGACAACGTCCACGACCACATCTGGGACATGGTCAATGATCACCTTGGCACGCAAGCCCATTCGTTTCCGGAGCTGGTCGATCAACTCGGTGTCATGCGCTATGGCCACCGCCCGCGGGTGGCCGATACGTTCTGTGGCTCCGGGCAGATCCCATTCGAAGCGGCGCGCCTCGGCTGCGATGTCTACGCCTCTGACCTCAATCCGGTGGCCTGCATGCTCACCTGGGGCGCATTCAACATTGTTGGTGGTACCGAGGAAGACCGCAGAAGGCTTGCAGAAAAACAGAAAGACCTGGTTCGTTCTGTGCAGGCCGAGATCGATGCCCTGAGCGTGGAGGCCGACGGCCAAGGTTGGCGCGGTAAGCATTATCTTTACTGCCTTGAGACCAAGTGCCCGCAATCCGGTTGGATCGTTCCTCTGCTGCCCAGCTTGATCGTTAGCAAGGGCCGCAGTGCCATTGCCGAACTCGTGCCCGATCCGGTCAGGAAACGATACAACATCAACATTCGCTCCGGAGTGTCTGCGACCGAACTGGCAGCAGCAGCGGTGGGCACTGTTCGCTCTGATGGCCGAGGGCAGGAGCCATACCTGATACACTCGGTCGACGGAATCACTTATCGAACGAAGATTTCAACACTTCGTGGGGACTACGTTTGCGCGGACGGAATGACAACCAACCGTCTGCGGCAATGGGGAAAAGCGGACATCGTTCCTCTACCGGATGATATCTATCAGGAGCGGCTGTATGCAGTTCAGTGGACGCGTCCTAAGCCTAGTGGGAAGAGTGAGGAGTTCGAGTTCCGAACCTCAACGGAAGCAGACCTCGGTCGCGAGAGTGTGGTTACGGGCTTCGTCTCCAAGAGCCTTTCAGGCTGGCAGGAGAAGGGCTGGGTACCGGACACGCGCATCGAGCCGGGTGACAAGACCGATGAGCCGATCCGCACGCGCGGTTGGACGCACTGGCACCACCTGTTCAATCCGCGACAACTTCTGCTAGCGGCCCTCATCAGAAAGAGTGGCTCTGTGCTCGATTTGTTCGCGTTGGGCCAGATTATCAACGTGAACTCCCGATGTAGTCGCTGGAACCCAGCACCGGGACCAGGCCGGGCGGGACTCGTGTGCCCGGTTTTCGACAACCAGGCATTGAATACGCTACTAAACTTCGGCTGTCGTGCGACAGCATCAATAACCTCCTTTCTCCCAGCGGACTACAAATCCTTTCCTCTACCGCGTGCCTCGGTTCGCCAAGTCGAGTGCGCGCCCGCAGACGAATTGTCGACTGAACACGACGTTTATATTACCGACCCGCCCTATGGCGACGCGGTGAAGTACGAAGAGATCCTTGAGTTCTTCATCGCCTGGCTGCGCAAGAACCAGCCACTGGAATTCGCCGACTGGGTCTGGGACAGCCGTCGATCGCTCGCCATCAAGGGAGAGGGCGAGGACTTCCGGCGCGCCATGGTGGCAGCCTACAAGCGCATGACCGAGTACATGCCGGATAACGGCATTCAGGTCATCATGTTCACTCACCAGTCTGGCTCCATCTGGGCGGACATGGCAAACATCGTCTGGGCCTCCGGCTTGCGCGTCACCGCTGCTTGGTACGTCGTCACCGAGACTGGCAGTGCTCTGCGCGAGGGCAGTTACGTCAAAGGCACCGTACTGCTCGTGCTGCGCAAACGCCAGGTCACGCTCAAGACCACCCGCGGCGATCTCGCCTGGGAGATCCAGGACGAGGTTCAGAAGCAGGTGGAGGATTTGGCTGGTCTAAACCAGCAGGCAAAGGGCCTCTATCGAGACGAGAACGTCTTCGAAGATGCCGACATCCAGATGGCGGGATACGCGGCGGCGTTGCGCGTGCTCACCCGATACGCGACCATCGACGGCCGCGACATGACCGCCGAGGCGAGCCGGCCACGCGTGAAGGGCGAGACCACGTTCGTGGACGGTCTGATCGCCTTTGCCGTGGATACCGCCAACGAGTGCTTGGTGCCCCAGGGCATCCCCAAGGGCCAGTGGGATAAACTCAGCGGGCCGGAGCGGTTCTACCTGAAGATGCTCGACATGGAGGCGCGCGGCGCGAAGACGCTCGACAACTATCAGAACTTCGCCAAGGCCTTCAAGGTGCGCGAC